>JABCOB020000017.1 GCA_013333835.2 Bacteroidia bacterium | reverse complement strand
GCCCGCTACCCTCTCGGTGGCCTCCCTCGTCCCCTCCCCCCTGCCCCCGCCCCCGGGCGCCCCGCCGGCGCGGGGGCTGAAAATTGGCGAGGTCGCAGGAATGTGGGGCTCTACCTGGATTCTGCTGCCCATAGCGGTATTCCTCATCTACAAAGCCACCACTGATTCTGTAATCCTGAACTCCGAGTGGTATCTGAATACTCTGCTAGCGCCTGTGAAGCGGATAAAAAAGCTCTTGGGGCGCAACCAAAAGGGGCGCAAGGACGTTCTTGTAATAGATAGGAAAAAGTAAACCGTAACGGCTATGGATACGAATAGCAGCAAGCTACGCGGGAGTCTGAACACAATAGAAGAGGCGGTAGAAAGCATCCGGAGGGGTGAATTCGTGATAGTAGTGGACGATGAGGATCGGGAGAATGAGGGGGATTTTATCATCGCAGCGGAGAAAGTGACCCCAGAGAAGGTCAACTTCATGATGCGCTACGGGCGTGGCGTGCTGTGCGCCCCTATCACCGAGGCTCGGTGCAAGGAGCTCGACCTCCCCATGCAGGTGTCGGTCAATACCTCTACGCATGAAACCCCCTTCACCGTGACTGTAGATCGGATCGGGAATGGCTGCACCACGGGAGTCTCAATGTACGATAGGGCGCAAACCATACTCTCGCTAGCCGACCCTAAAACTCGTCCTAGCGACCTCGGACGGCCTGGGCACGTATGCCCTCTGCGTGCACGTGAACGCGGTGTACTCCGGCGCGCTGGGCATACCGAGGCGGCTGTAGATCTCGCAAAGCTCGCGGGGCTCTATCCTGCTGCTGCTCTCATAGAGGTGATAAACGAAGACGGCACCATGGCAAGACTTCCCCAGCTGCTGGAGGTGGCCAAGGAGCACAACCTAAAAATCATCTCTATTGAAGATCTAATCAAGTACCGCCTGCAGGAAGAGAGCATCGTGGAGCGCGGGGTAGGGTCTGTGCTGCCCACCGAATACGGCGATTTCCGCATCATCCCCTTCCGCCAAAAGTCCAATGGGCTAGAGCATGCTGCACTGGTAAAGGGCGAATGGGCTGACGATGAGGCTATATTGGTCCGGGTGCACTCCTCTTGCCTCACGGGCGATGTGTTCGGCAGCTACCGGTGTGACTGCGGTGCACAGCTCCACGAGGCCATGCGTAGGGTGCAAGAGGCCGGCAAGGGAGTGGTGGTGTATCTCAACCAAGAAGGGCGGGGCATCGGGCTAATGAATAAAATCCACGCCTACCACCTACAGGATCAGGGAAAGGACACTGTGGATGCCAACGTATGCCTCGGTTTCGCCCCCGATGAACGAGACTACGGTGTGGGCGCCAGCATTCTCCGCGAGGTGGGAGTTCGTAACATGCGGCTAATGACGAACAACCCGGTGAAGCGGCGTGCGCTCGAAGGCTACGGGCTGAAAATTCAGGAGGTGATTCCCATAGAGATTAAGCCCAACGCCTACAACCTCCGCTACCTGCAAACCAAGCGCGACCGAATGGGGCACACAATACTGAATGGGTAGCCCTCCTTTACGGTTTGCCGCGCAACTACCTGGGCAAGGGCAATTTCATAATCAATTCGCCCGGCTATACCATAATCCTCTGCGAGATTGCAGGTTCATTACCAGTAGGCCCTCTCCCGGAGAAACTGTTGCTATGCCTCTGGCCATAAACCTAGATACCTAGTGGATTCTTTGGAGCAACCCTCCCCAGTGCGGGTGGTATATATGGGTACGCCGGCCTTTGCAGTAGAGCCGCTAAAGGCCTTGCTGGAGGCAGGAGTGCAGGTAGCGGCAGTGGTAACGGTGCCAGATAAACCCGCGGGCAGAGGGCTGAAGTTGCACACCTCGGCGGTGAAGGATTACGCCCTGACGCAAGGGCTACAGGTTCTCCAACCCGCACAGCTAAACGACCCCACATTTATCGGTCAGCTCATTCATCTGCAGGCTGAAATCGGGGTGGTGGTGGCATTCCGCAAGCTTCCTCGGGCAGTGCTAGAACTCCCTTGGGTAGGGCTATTCAACCTGCATGCCTCGCTACTCCCGCAGTATCGGGGGGCTGCACCTATCAATTGGGCGCTAATCAACGGTGAGCGCGAAACGGGGGTAACCACCTTCCTGCTCAGTGAACAGATAGATGCGGGGCAAGTGCTGCTACAGGAACGGATTCCACTCCCACTAGCCATGACGGCAGGCGAACTGCACGATGCCCTTGCCCAGCTGGGTAGCCGTCTGGTGGTAGAGACTGTACGGGGGCTTGCCAATGGAACGCTCTTGGCTCAACCACAGCCTGGGGGTGAAATACTCAGGCCAGCACCGAAGATCTTCAGGGCGGACTGCCGAATTGACTGGGGCAAGTCTGCCTTTGACATCCATAATCTTATCCGGGGATTGAGCCCTTCCCCAGGCGCATGGTGCCATATGCAGCGAGGCGAGAATGGGGCTGAGGATGTGAAGCTCTTCACAACGCAACCCCTGGCAAATACGGGTAAAAGTCCACTGCTAGCAGGCACGGCATCCCCCACGGTGCTAAGAGACGAACTCTGCGTGGCCTGCGGCAATGGTACAGAGCTGTTGGTGAAAGAGATTCAACCCGCTGGGAAGAAACGGATGGGTGTAGATGCCTTTCTCCGAGGATTAGGCACTGGAGTATCGATACGTTTCTCATAACGAACACGTAACCATGAAAATCGCGCTAATCGGCTACGGGAAAATGGGGCACATGCTCGAGGCTATAGCCCGGCAACGTGGGCATAGTATAGCGGTAACATTAGATGCCGACCAACCCGTAGAGCATCACCTCGATACGCTTCGCACTGCCGAGGTGGCGCTAGAATTCACCGCTCCAGCAGCAGCTCTAGGCAATGTGCTGGCATGCGCGAGTATCGGATTGCCTGTGGTTTGCGGCACTACAGGCTGGTACGGAGAGCTAGAGAAGGCTAAGGCTGCGGTGGAGGCCAACCCCAAGGCGGCGCTTTTCTACTCGGCCAACTTCAGCATAGGGGTCTACATGGCGAGAAAGGTATGCGAACTGCTTGCGCATTACCGCGCTGCATTCCCGAGCTACGAGGTGAGCATCGATGAAACGCATCACACAGCCAAGAAGGATGCCCCCAGCGGCACAGCCATAGTGCTAGCCGAGCAATTCCTGGTGCCTACGGCCAAGCACGGCTACTCCAGCTGGGGGCTAATGCCCTCTGTGCGTAAGGGGCAGCTGCCGATAGCTGCCCACCGAGAGGGCGATGTGGTTGGTATCCACCAGGTGCGGCTACAGGGAGAATTTGACAGCCTAACGCTAACGCACGAGGCCTATAGCAGGGAGGCCTTTGCCCTAGGCGCTGTGCGTGCGGCAGAGTTCCTGCAGGGTAAGCATGGCGTATTCGGGATGGAGGCGCTCTTTGAGCAACCCAACGTTTAGTACCCCTCAAATTTGACCTCCCAGACCACCCTCTTGAGGGGTCAAAAATCCTAAAATTTGCCCCAAAAGGGCGCTCGGGGGAAAGAAATTTGCAAAAATTACCTAAATGCAATTCACTGTTAATCTGCTATATAAAATATTTTGCGTAAATTATGTAGGTATTTTACGCTACGACCTTTTGCGGGATTGTGAAAAGTACGTAACTTTGCAGTGCTAGTTATTTCTGGTTAGTTGTTTTTGTTAGGTTTAACCCTCGGGGCTCGGGCAGCTCTGAGGGTTGTTTTTTACGGTGAAGGGGAAGGGCTGAATTCACAATCCATTACAAGGTTGCAAGAATTTTACTGGCAAAGTTACCACCCTTGGGAAAAATGCCTACCTTTGCGGCGTACAAATAAACAAACCAAACAATGAAAAAGGCAGCTCTTGCCCTTCTACTGGCACTCCCAGTAGCCTTTGCAGCCTGCAACAATGCAGCAAATCAGAATTCTGAGCAGTCTAATGCCGACTCGCTGGCCATGGAAGAATCGGCCAACGGGGCACTCTCGGCAATGAACCTCGCGGGCACCTACCACGGTACGTTGCCCTGCGCCGATTGCAGCGGACGGGACTACACGCTCACGCTTAAGGGCGATTCAACCTACGAACTGCACTCCCGCTATATGGGTACCAAGGATGGCGATGTGGACTTCTCCGAGAGCGGGAACTACACCATTGATGTAACCCGCGGCCTGGTGGTGCTGAACTCCGAGAACGAGCCTGCAAGCTTCATAGTAGAGGGCTCAAACCTCATAATGTGCGACGCCGAGGGCAATGCCCCGCAAGATAAAGCGGCCTACACCCTCATGCGAAACAACGGCAACGAACCCGCACCTGAAAGCAAGTAGCGAATAGCTATAGATTAAAAAAAGGGATGCGCCCTGCTGGGTGCATCCCTTTTTTGTATCGAGCGATTCTGCTTATCGAAGACCATCGCCATGCGGCGTGCCCCATCGTTTATGGTGGGGCTTGCAGCTGAGAATCACATTTCTATCAATAATTGGTGCGATTTGCTATTGCGTTCCTGCTGGGCTAGCGTATCAGCCCGTTAAGCTCGGGGTCTATGTCCAGTTCACGGTCGGTGTTCGGGTCGTAGAGTGCTAGCTGGCGGAGTGCATAGTAGGTTTGCCAGTACGATAGCAACGAGCGCGTGTAGGCCACCCTTGCGGCATCCCTATCCACTTGGGCTTTATCCAATTCCAGCACGTCTACCTTGCCTATAAGGAATCGTTCCTTGGTGATACGGTAGCGGTTCTGGGCAATGGTGTCAGCCTTGGCCGCCAACTCCAGCTGCGCGGGTAGCAGGCTGTATCGCATTACCTGTAGATACACATTCTGGGTGAACTCCTCTTGGCTTTGCGCGGCCTGTACCTTCGCGATCTCGTAGCTAGAGCGTGCCATCTGCAGCTTGCCCTTCCCTCGCCCCCAGTCGAGTATAGGGATCCCCACGGTAAGGCGCACCCCCTGCTGATCCATAGGCGATTTGTAGGAATCGGGCAACGTTTCGGCCTGCTGGGTAAGCCCGTATGTCAGCTGGACATTCGCTTGAAACCCCATATCGGCACGGGCGCTGGCTATCCCTTTCTTAGCCTCTAGCTGGTCAATCTCAAAACCGATTAGCTGTGGGTTGCGCTCGTTGGCCTGGGCAAGAACGCGGTCGTACTTCACCTCTGCCACCGTAGGGCGAATGGGTTCTACGGGTATCCAATCGACATCAGGCACCAACCCTAGGTAGCTGATCAGCTTGAACTTGTAGAGCTGTAGCTGCACCTCTGCCTCATTGAGCGAATGCCCAGCGTTCAGGAAGTTCAGCTCCATCTGCAGCAGCTCGTTCTGGGCGATGGTGCCGATGTTGTACCGCCCCTTGGCAATCTGGTAGAGCGTATCGGCATTGGCCAGATTCAGGCTGGCGATATCCACACTCTGCTTGGCTATGAGCAGGTCGAAAAAGAGCTGAGTGGCCTCGGCAGATATTCGCTCTAGCTGTGCTATATACTGCAGCTTAGCCCGTTGGAACTTTTTGGGTTCTATGCGGCTACTCCACTTAAGCTCGTTCACCGCGAAGAAATCATGCTGTAGCCCAGCCTGCACGGGCACCGTCATGTAATTCGTCCGGCGATTGTTGCCGAAGAGGTCCACCCGCTCGGCACTGCTCTTCACGAAGAGGCTTGTGCCAGTAAGGCCTATCCGCTGGGTGAGCGAGAGCCCAAGCCCCATGGTGTTGGAATTTTCAGCCACGTAGGTGTAGGAG
>JABCOB020000016.1 GCA_013333835.2 Bacteroidia bacterium | reverse complement strand
TCACCCAGGAGATTGCCCTCTTCCTCATCCCCCTGATTCGTGGCGTGGGGAGGCGATACCAGTTCACCGACAAGTGGAAGAAGGAGGCGATGGAGCGGAGTGTCATCCGGCTGCCCGCCGACGAGATGGGCAGGCCCGATTGGGGCTACATGGAGGGATATATCCGCCAAATCATATCTCAGCAGGAATATAATATTGTCTTAATAAATAAATTTACCCCCCCCCATTATGAAATTGAAATAAGATCGAATGTTGCCAGGTGGCGGGAGTTCTGCGTCGGCGATCTGTTCACTGTGCGGAACGGGAAGGGGATCACTCGGCAGGAGATCTATACGCACCCTGGGGGGCTCCCCGCCATACAGAGCGGGGAGGAGCGAGCGGGGTGCATCGGGCAGATCGCGGCTGACTACTGCGCACGAATGGGCTATGTGGTGTCGAGGGGCGCGTGCCTCACGGTGGCCCGTAGCGGCTCATCGGGCTATGTTGGCTACCAGCCGCAGCAGTGCGTCGTGGGGGATTCTGCCAAGATCCTCGAGCCTAAATTTGAGGCTAACGCCCAGCGGTTGCTCTTCCTGCGAACACTCCTGATGCGGAATAAGCCGAAGTATGCGTATATGGATAAGGTAACGAAAGAAAAATACGAGAAGGACACCATCAAGCTACCGATGCTTGACGACGGATCGCCCGATTGGGGCTACATGGAGGGCTATATTGAAGGGCTTATGCAGGAGTTTCAAGATCGATTCTTGCCATTATTTAGCGTTTAGGTTGAAATTCTGAAGCCTGCCTGCCTGGAGGGGCATTGTTCACCCGTGTTTTTCCAGAATAGGGGAAAAACGGTTAAAATTCTGTATATTTGCGGCCTGTTTGAAAGGGTTCAGCAGAATGGCAATGGACTACAATTTCCGCGAGATAGAGAGGCTTTGGCAGGCGCAGTGGGCGGCAGAGGGGGCGTACAGGGTTGAGGTTGACCCGAGCCGTCCGAAATACTACGTGCTCGATATGTTCCCCTACCCCTCGGGTGCAGGGCTGCACGTGGGGCATCCGTTGGGGTACATAGCCTCTGATATCTACAGTCGCTACAAGCGTCTTCGCGGATTCAATGTGCTGCACCCCATGGGCTATGATGCCTTTGGGCTGCCGGCCGAGCAGTACGCTATCCAGACTGGGCAGCACCCAGCCGAAACCACCCGCCAGAATGTGGCGCGGTATAGGCAGCAGCTCGAGCAGCTAGGGCTGGGCTATGACTGGAGTAGGGAGTTTTGCACTAGCGACCCAGACTACTATCGCTGGACGCAGTGGGTGTTCCTGCGGCTATTTGGGCATTACTACGATACCAAAGCTGATAGGGCATTGCCTATCAGACGATTGGAAGATTACTTTGCCCAGCACGGCTCGGCTGGGAATACCGCCTACGGCACGCTGGATAGGTCTTTTAGCGCGGCAGAATGGCAAGGCTACAGCCCAGCAGAGCGGGAGCGTGTACTCGAGTGCTTCAGGCTGGCCTACAGGGCAGAAACGATGGTGAACTGGTGCGAGGCGCTGGGTACTGTGCTGGCCAACGATGAGGTGAAGGAGGGCGTATCGCTCCGGGGTGGGCATCCTGTGGTGCAGCGGCGCATGGAGCAGTGGTGCCTGCGGGTGTCGGCCTACGCAGAGCGGTTGCTCAATGGGCTAGAGACGCTGGAGTGGAGCGAATCGCTCAAGACTATGCAGCGCAACTGGATAGGGCGCTCGGTGGGCGCCGAGATCCGCTTTGGCATCCAGGGGCTTGCGGGGGTGAATCTGGAGGTATTCACCACGCGGCCTGATACTACATATGGGGTAACCTTCATGGTGCTAGCCCCCGAGCACGAGCTGGTTAGCAGCATCACCACCCCTGGGCAGAAGGCCGAGATGGATGCCTATCTAGAGCGGGTGGCGCACCGCACCGAGCGTGAAAGGCAGATGGAGGTGAAGCGTCCCACGGGGGTTTTCACCGGGAGCTATGCCGTGAACCCGCTAACGGGCAGCGCTATACCGATATGGGTGGGCGACTACGTGCTGGTGGGCTACGGCACAGGGGCTATAATGGCCGTACCCGCCCACGATTCGCGCGATTTCGCCTTTGCGCGAGCGTTCAATCTTCCTATAGTTCAGGTGGTATGCGCGCCGGGCGAGCAGCCCACAGACCCCGCCACCTGGGAGGGTTCGTACGACGCAAAGGAAGGGGTTATAGTGAATAGCGATGGACTCAACGGGCTGTCGATCTCAGAGGCTATCCGGAAGGCATGCGAGATGTTGGAATCCAAAGGATTAGGCGGTGCACGGGTAACCTACCGTCTGCGCGATGCCATATTCAGCCGACAGCGCTACTGGGGTGAACCCATCCCGATTTGCTATAGGGATGGAATACCCACTCCTCTGGTTGATAGCGATTTACCGCTGTTACTCCCCAAGGTGGATGCCTATAGGCCTACGGCTGCGGGCGATCCTCCACTGGCGAGGGCTAAGGATTGGAAGAGCCAGGATGGCTACCTATTGGAAACCAGCACCATGCCTGGATTTGCGGGCTCTTCGGCCTACTACCTCAGATTCATGGATCCGCACTGCCAGACGGCGCTGGTCTCGAAGGAGGCAGACAACTATTGGCAAGACGTAGACCTGTACATCGGTGGTACAGAGCATGCTACGGGGCACTTAATCTACTCGCGGTTCTGGAATAAGTTCCTCTACGACCTCGGGTTGGTGTGCAGGGATGAACCGTTCAAACGGCTTGTGAATCAGGGGATGATACAGGGACGTTCTAACTTCATCTACCGGGTGAAGGGGACGAATCGCTACGTGCCAGCGAGCCAGTCAGAATTGTGCGAAACCACGCCTATCCATGTGGATATAAATCTGGTGCACAACGATATCCTAGACATCGAGGCGCTACGGGCCAGCAATCCCGAGTACCGGGATGCGGAGTTCGTGCTAGAGGATGGGGTGTACCGCTGTGGCTGGGCGGTAGAGAAGATGAGCAAATCGATGTTCAATGTGGTGAACCCAGACAGCATAGTGGAGCGCTATGGGGCAGACACACTGCGCATGTACGAGATGTTCCTAGGGCCACTGGAGCAGTCTAAACCCTGGGATACCAATGGGATAGATGGGGTGTACAAGTTCCTGAGGCGACTGTGGAACTACACGCTTTCTGATGCGATTCGCCCGGGAGAGGCCACTCCAGAGGAACTCCGCGTGCTCCACCGAACGATAAAGGCTGTAACGGAGGGGATAGAACGGCTAGGTTTCAACCTCTGCGTATCTAGCTTCATGGTGGCGCTCAATGAATTACAGGATCTCAAGGGGTGTAGCCAAAGTACGCTGCAGCAGTTGCTGGTGCTACTCTGCCCCTTTGCACCGCACATTGCCGCGGAGCTATGGACGAGGCTCGGTTTGGCAGGTTCTATTCTTACGGCTAGCTGGCCTGCTTGGGACGAGGCCTACCTAGTGGAGGCAACATTTGAATGCCCAGTCTCGTTCAACGGTAAAATGCGGTTCTCCTTCACCCTGGCAAAGGGATTGGATGCCAAGGAGGTAGAAGAGCAAGTGTTAGCCCTTCCCGATACGCAGAGGTATCTAGCAGGAAAGCCCGTGCGCAAGGTAGTGGTGGTTAAGGATAGGATAGTGAATATCGTCTGCTAGCGTTTTTCGTATGCCGGCGGGGATGGACAGCAAGAGTTACCATGAGGATGTGGGTAGGGGCGCTGCCGAGCGGAGCGAGTGCTCGCCCTTTCGCGAAGGATAGGAGTGAATATCGTTTTCTAATAGAGCTATGTTAGGCATTAAAGGCGAGGCTTTCAGCCTCCGTACACTGCGTGAGTACCTGGTAATTACCCTGGGGCTACTCACCTACACCATGGGGTGGACTTGCTTCCTGATCCCTATGAAGATTACGGGTGGAGGGGCCTCGGGTATCGGCTCGCTCATCTACTACCTTACGGGCTTCCCTGTGGGCTACAGCTTCCTGATATTCAACGTGCTGCTCATAGGTATCGCCATGAAGGTGGTGGGGGCAAACTTTGGGGTGAAGACCATCTACGCCGTTATAGTGGCCTCTGCGCTGCTGGCGGTGGAGCAGCTGCTTATCACCCAGCCGGTGCTACCCAACGATAGGCTATTGTCCTCCATAATCGGGGGGCTAATGTCGGGCTTGGGCATCGGCATCGCCTTTAGCCAGGGGGGGAGCACGGGGGGAACGGATATCGTCGCCATGCTGTGGTGCAAGTACCACAATGTAAGCCCTGGACGGGTGATTCTTGCCACCGATGCTATCATCATCAGCTCGGCCTTCTTTGTGCTGGCCGACCTCTCATTCACCCAGCGGGTTGAGAATATCGTGTACGGCTACCTCGTAATGGCGGTAAACTCCTACGCGATAGACACCTACCTGAATGGTATAAAGCAGTCGCTCCAGGTTTTCATCTTCTCCAAGGATTACGAGAAGGTGGCAGACCGTATAACAGCCGATCTGCACAGAGGGGTAACGGTGGTAGACGGTACGGGCTGGTACACCAAGGAGAACACCAAGGTGATAATCACCATGCTGCGCAAGCACGAGGTGAACGACCTCTACAAGCTGGTGAAGCAGGTGGACCCCAAGGCCTTCCTCTCGGTAGCCAGCGTGATGGGGGTGTATGGGCAGGGGTTTGAGAATATACGGTCGTAGGGGCGTGTAATAAAATAGGTTTCAGCAGATTAAATAGTTAGCTGTAAAGAGTGATCCATGAGGTGCGACGCGGCGCGCCACGTCGCTACTAAAGCGAACAACAAAATGCGGTGGGTTAAAAAGTACGGAGTGGTGGGGTTAAAGTGCGATTCGGTGGGTTAGAAGCGCGATGCCGAGGGTTAAAAGCGGACGCGGTGGGGTAAGGGCGCGACGCGGCACGCCACGTCGCTACAAAGGCAAACAAATGGAGTCGTATTGTTTTCGACGTTTTCACAATACTAGATTTTTTGAAGATGCGGTATAATCGGTCTCTGTATTCAGGCATGGTGGTCGCTATTGTAGTATGTATTCTTGCAGGGTGCCAGCAGCCCGACCGCATAAACTCACGGCCTCCCAGCGGTGAGCCTGCCGCTCCGAAGGCCCAGAGGATCACTAGGTTCGATATAGAATGGTCTGATTACAAGGTTGATACCGCTGATATTCCCCATAATACGGCCCTTTCGGTATTCCTGGCCGAGCAGGGCGTGCCGGCGGCCAAGCTCAACCAGCTGCCCAGTGGTCTGCGGGGTGTTTTCCCGGTGCGTTCTATTCGAGCGGGGCGCCCCACCTACCTGTTTCGCACGCAGGATTCTAGCTTGGCGTACTGGGTTTACAGCCATACCCCTTCGGTGTATTTGAAGATTGATTTGCAGGGCGATAGCTTGCATGCCACGCTAGATACGCTGGCTACCACCCGTACCGTTCGGCTGCTCCATGCCACTATAGAATCGTCGCTGTGGAATGCGATGGTACAGGCTGGGGCTAAGCCCGAGGTGGCGTTGGCGCTATCAGATATCTTTGCCTGGACGGTGGATTTCTTCGCGCTGGGCAAGGGCGACCAGTTCTACGCGGTCTACGAGCAGGAGTCGCTCGACTCGGTTCCCATTGGCATTGGCACTATCTTCACAGCGCGGTACATCTCAGACCGGAAGGATACTGTGGCAGCCTACCGCTTTGTGCAGAACGGCATCTACAGCTACTGGGATGCGCGGGGTAACAGCCTCCGGCGGGCATTCCTGAAGGCTCCGTTGAAATTCTCCCGCATCTCCTCGCACTTCAGCTACGCTAGAATGCACCCCATACTCCACACGGTGCGGGCGCACACGGGGGTGGATTATGCTGCGCCAGCGGGTACTCCCGTAATGGCGCTCGGCGATGGCACCGTGATAGAGAGGGGCTATAAGGGGGGGGGAGGCAACACCGTGAAGATTCGGCATAACTCGGTATACACTACGGCCTACCTGCATCTGAAGGGCTACGCCAAGGGGATAGCGCCGGGGGTAAGGGTAACCCAGGGGCAGGCGATAGGCTACGTGGGCAGCACGGGCATGGCCACAGGTCCGCACCTCGACTTCAGGGTATGGATGAACGGGAAGCCTGTGAATCCCCTCACGCTGAAGTCGCCCTCGGTGGAGCCGATAGGTAGCGAGAATCGAGAGGCTTTCCAACGCGAGGTGCAGCGGCAAGATTCGCTGCTGGCAAGCTACGGGCAGGAGTAGGGACTTTGGGAAATTGGGGGAATACTAAGAGACTGCTGAAAGCGCACCGCTCCCTTTTCTCTTGGTGGCGACGTGGCGTGCCGCGTCGCGGTTAAAACATACCGCATCGTGGTTAAAAACGTACCGCATTGCGATTAAAGCTTATCGCGTTGCGATAAAGCGTGCCGCACTGCGATTGGGTATGCGCATTCGCATTGCCCTTTCGGTTGCGCCCTAGGGAGGGTATCGTTCTGGCTCTTGCCCATTTCGGAATTTTCCCCTACCTTTGCGGCGCAATTGGCACTGGTAGCCCAGGTGGCGGAATTGGTAGACGCGCTGGTCTCAAACACCAGTGGTAGTGATACTGTACCGGTTCGATCCCGGTCCTGGGCACAGGCGGTGCGTTGCGCATCGCCCTTTTTTGTACCCGGGAGTTTTTTAATTCGGAATATCATCACTTCAAAGTTGGATAAGCAGGAGGCACTAGACCGTAGGTACCTGGCCATGGCGCGTATCTGGGCCACCAATAGCTACTGCGTGCGTCGGCAGGTGGGGGCGTTGCTGGTGAAGGATAAGATGATAATCTCCGATGGGTACAATGGTACTCCGTCGGGATTCCCGAACGTGTGCGAGAACCCAGCGGGCGAGACCTACCCCTACGTGCTCCATGCCGAGGCCAATGCCATAACCAAAGTGGCTCGCTCCAGCAATAGCAGCCTTGGCGCCACGCTCTACGTAACCGCCAGCCCCTGCATGGAGTGCGCGAAGCTCATAATACAGGCTGGCATAGTTCGCGTGGTATACGGTGAGCAGTACCGTCTGCGCGATGGGTTGGATCTGCTGGAAAGGGCGGGCATAGAGACGGTGTACATAGCGCAGGAGGAGTAAATATGGAAAGCAACACCCCACAGAGTCGTCGTCCGCGGAGGCTATTGGTCTTCGCGGTTTTGCTATTGCTGCTGAATCTGCTGCTGCTCGGGATGCTATTCTACGGGCGATTTTCGCGGAGTGGCGGCGGGTTCAGAATGCTGTTGCCCCAGTCTAAGCTGCAACGAGTGCTGCGCTTGGTGTCTGCAGCCTACGTGGATTCGGTGTCGCTAAGCGACCTTGAGGAGAAGGCTATTCCCGAGGTCGTAGGGCAGCTTGACCCGCACTCCAGCTACATTCCCGCAGAGGAGATGGCGCAGGTAGCCGAGCCGCTCCGGGGTGATTTTGATGGGATTGGGGTAACCTTCAACATGCTTACCGACACGGTGATAGTGCAGAGCATCATCGCGGGTGGTCCATCGGAGAGGGCGGGTGTGCAGATCGGCGACCGTTTCATCAGGGTAGATACCACCAAGATAGCTGGGGTGAAGATGCCGCAGGATTCGGTGGTCCATCTGCTTAGGGGGCCTCGAGGAACGTTGGTTACCGTGCATGCCGAAAGGCCTGGGGTAGAGCAGGAGGTGGTTTTTGAGATTCGTAGGGATAAGATCCCCATCAATAGTGTGGAAATCGCCTACATGGCTACCGAGAAGGTGGGGGTTATTCGGCTCTCCCGCTTTGCCCAGACCACGCCGCAGGATTTCCAGGAGGCCGTGATTCGGCTTGCAGCCCAGGGTATGGAGGCGCTGGTGCTGGATCTGCGCGATAATGGGGGCGGTTTCCTAGAGGCAGCGAATTTCATAGCGAGTCTTTTCCTGCAGCAGGGGCAGCTCATAGTCTACACCGAGGGGCGCGCCTCTGGTCGGCACGATCTCATATGTGAAAGCGAGGGGTCGCTGCGCAACATTCCGCTCTCCATAGTAATCAATGAGTTCTCTGCTTCGGCCAGCGAGATTGTGGCGGGCGCTATGCAGGATAATGATAGGGCGCTCATAGTGGGGCGTCGCTCTTTCGGCAAGGGGCTGGTGCAAGAGCAGTTCGAGTTTCCCGATGGCTCTGGGCTTCGGCTTACCACTTCGCGCTACTACACCCCCTCGGGTCGCTGCATTCAGAAGGCCTACACCCTTGGCGATGAGGCTGGCTACGAGCAGGAGCTAGGCACACGGTTTGCCCACGGAGAGCTGCTGGATGCCGATAGCATTCACCAGGATACCCTGCAGCGATTCCACACCGTGGGGGGGCGTACGGTATACGGTGGGGGTGGGATAATGCCCGACGTTTTCGTGCCGATAGACACTACTGGGGTAACGCCCTTCTACCAGCAGGTTACCCGTCGTGTTCTTCACTTCCGCTACGCGCAGCGCTATGCCGATGCCCATCGCGAGGTGCTAAAGGGGCTGGATAGCCCAGAGTCCATGCGTCGGTGGCTGCAGGAGCACAATGCGTTTGGCGATTTCCTGCAGTACCTAGCCAGCCAAGGGGTACGTCCAAAGGGGCGTATTAGCCCGGAGACCCGCCGTCTTCTGGAGATTCAGCTCTTTGCCAACATTGCCCGTTCGGTGCATGATAATGCATGGTTCTACCTCATGATTCAGGATATCGACACCACGCTGCAGAAGGCCGTAGAGGTGCTGGAGAAGCCAGAGAAGTACCCGCTGGCAGGCGTGTAGGCAGAGCATCAGCATTGCGAGCCGTTGGTGGGGGGCTCTGGCAAAATCCCGTATGGGGTCTATTATTAGGTTATATGGGGGCACTCCACATTTTTGCGGGTAAATAGGTTTTAATCTGGCGATGCAATTTATGACTGTGGCGACGCGGCGTACCGCGTCGTTTATGTGGGTTTTGCAGAATGTGGAGTGGGCTAGCCTTTCAGGAAAATGTGGTCATAGTGCCACTGGAGAAAATCCCGATTGGGTGGGAACATGGAAGGCAGCGTGATGGGTTGCTCGGCACTGATACCCAGGAGGGTGTGGAATGCTGGGGATGATTGGTATTGGGCTAAGCTTGGGGATAGGCGTACCCGAAAGTCTGGGGTGATGGTGAGCAGTCCGAGGTCGAAGGCTCTGTCATAGAGTGGTGAAAGGCAGATTCCGTTCGCAGGATTTAGCCTCTCCTGCCTGTTAGCCGCCCACGGGATTATGTGGCTTGCCACGAGGAGTTGCGGGATGCTGAGCCCGCTAATAGCACACCGATTCTCATAGTTGGCAAGCACCATTTGCCGGAACACCGCCTGGTTCACACGTTGCTTTACGAGGCCGGTACGGTCATTCCCTTCTATATTGGTAAAATCTTGCAGTGAAGGGGATTCGCCGGGGTGAGATACCTCGGATAGCTGCCTTCTTCGGGCGGCAAGTTGGAGTTCAGTTTCGTAAATGAAGGATTCAGGATCCGAATGGTATTGATCCCATATGGGTTGGCAACGGCCTTTCCCGGCGGGCATTCCCTGGATACCACGGGCTTGCTGGTCGGGGTCGCAGCTGGCGAAGTTGGCCAATCGTATAGCGACCGAGCTGGCGGTTCGTCCAAGTAGTTTTGCCATTTCCAGGACCTCTGGCGTGCTGGTGTGGATTTTGCCAAAGGGGAGCTTGATGTAGAGATTGAGGACAAGTTTGAGTTCCTCGTCATCCCAGTATTTTCCACGCATGGATGTCTTTGTGCTTTTGTAGGCAAAGGTAAAATATTCAGCCATGAATCCCAAAACTTCTCCTCCCCTTGCATTGCGCCGGGAAAAGTATTACCTTCGCGGTGCGTAAATGGGAGTGTAGTATCTGGGCTATCCGCTGAGTATGAGAGGAGTGCTGATGCGTCTGTTACCGCACGGGGTGGCGGTAGTGCTGTTTATGGCGATCTCGCTGGCCTACTTTGCACCCCAGCTACAGGGGAGGCGGGTGGCGCAGCATGACCGTGAGCAGTGGCTGGGTACAGCCCGTGAACTTATTGACTATCGCGATTCTACGGGACGCGAGAGCCTCTGGACTACTACCCTCTTCGGCGGTATGCCCAGTATACTGGTATCGCAGGGTTACCCCAAGAATGTGGTGGAGATCATCGATAGGGGTCTGCAATTCCTAGGGCGGCCCGCGAGCTACATATTCCTCACCATGCTGGGTTTCTACATCCTGCTGCTGGTGGTGGGGGTGAATCCTTGGCTGGCGATACCAGGGGCTATAGCCTATGGGCTATCGACCTACTTCCTCATCATTGTGGGGGCGGGGCATAATGCTAAGTCTCACGCGCTCTGCTATGTGGCCTCTATGGTGGCAGGTTTCATCGCGGTGTTTAAGGGGAAGTACTGGAGTGGGGGGCTGCTCTTTGCGGTCTCATTGGCCCTTGGGTTGGTGGCTGGGCATCTGCAAATTACCTATTACGGGGGTTTTGTGCTGGCGGCGCTTGCGGTTGGCTACTTGGTCATGGCTATTCGCGAGGGACGGCTGCTGCAGTTCGGCAAAGCGGTAGGCGTATTGCTTGTAGCTATGCTGTTCGCTGTGGGGGCGAATTTCAACAGGCTCTACCAGACGTGGGACTACGGGAAGGAGAGTATCCGTGGCAAGAGCGACTTGGTGCAGAAGTCGAAGGCCAACGGGAACGGGCTCGACCGGGAATATGCCACTGCATGGAGCTATGGGCCAGAGGAGACGTTTAACCTCTTTGTGCCGAATTTCAACGGGGGTTCATCATCCCTTGCGCTTGCGTCTGACTCGCATGTGGGAAAATTTCTGGACGCTGCTCATATAGGCGCACAGCAGAAGGCGCAGCTGTTACATTCCATGCCAGTCTACTGGGGCTCGCAGCCTATGACAAGTGGCCCAGTGTACCTTGGGGCTGTGGTGGTGTTCCTCTTCGTGCTCGGTCTGTTCCTGCTACGCGGGGTAGAGAAATGGGCTCTGGTGGCAGTAAGCGCACTGGCGGTGCTGCTGGCGTGGGGATATCATTTCGGATGGCTTACAAATCTGTTCTTTGATTGGGTGCCAGGCTACAATAAGTTCCGAACCGTGTCGATGGTGCTAGTGGTATGCGAGCTTACGGTGCCGTTGCTCGCCTTCTGGGGTCTATCTAAATGGCAGAGAGGCGAGGTGGATGACCGTCGGCTGCAGCGGGGTTTGCTATGGGCTACGGTGCTCTCTGGCGGGGTTGCGTTGCTGCTATTGCTACTCGCACCAGCGTTGGCTAGCTTTGTAGGACCGCATGATGCCCAGTACGTGCAGTCTGGATTTCCGCAGGAACTCATGGATGCGCTGCGGGCTGATAGGGTAGGGCTGATGCGGATGGATGCCTTCCGCAGCCTGCTGCTCGTGCTGGTGACGGCCGGATGCGTATTTTTGCTATTGCGGAAAAAACTTAAGCTACAGTGGTTTGGAGTCCTGCTTACAGCGGTGGTGCTGGTGGATATGTGGGTGGTGGATAAGCGGTACGATGGTGTGCATTGGGAGTCGGCAGCCGAGTATGAAAAACCATTCTCCCCTAGCCAGGCCGATGCGGCTATACTGCGCGATACGGGGTACTACCGGGTATATAACACGACGGTGAGCCCGTTTAACGATGCCAGCACCTCCTACTTCCATCGGTCGGTGGGGGGCTACCATGGGGCGAAAATGCGCAGATTCCAGGAATTTGTAGATCGGTACGGAGGGAGCGAGCTATTCCTTAATCTGCTGAATGTAAAGTACGTGATAGCGCGGGGGAGTGATGGGCAGCCGACGGCGCAGTTCAACCCTCGGGCATTCGGGAGTGCTTGGCTGGTGGATAGTGTGCTTGCCGTGCAGGGTGCAGATGCCGAGCTCGATACACTAGAAAGGGTGGACTTGCAGCGGGTGGCAGTGGTAGATGCCAGCCGTTTTCCGCTGAAGGATAGGCAGTACACCCCGCATGAAGGGGACACCATCGCGCTGACGCAGTTCTCGCCCGATAGGATGGTTTACCGTGCGGCTACCCAAGCGGGGGGGTACGCCGTGCTCTCTGATGTCTACTACCCCAAAGGATGGCGAGCTTTGCTGGATGGTGGTGAAGTGCCGATAGCTCGTGTAGACTACCTGCTGCGCGGGGTGGAGATACCCGCTGGAATACATAGGCTGGAGTTGAGCTTCACGCTGCCGAGCTTCTACTGGGGGCAGTGGGTTGATTTTGGATTCGGGCTGGTAATGGTGCTGGTCTTGGTGGGCTGGTGTGCGTATGCGGGGCGGAGGAACTGGCTAGCCGTAAGGGGGTGAGGGTTTCGGTTAATCCCTGCTGTATTGCAATGAATGCTTGAGCATATGTCCGCAAGTGGTGGTTGGCGATTGAGGAGTAGCTTTATCTCATCGGTCATTAGTACTACTATAGTCCTCTATATGCTGGGACTCTTGGCGCTGGTGCTGGTGAATATCCACCGTCTCTCGGAGTATGTGAAGGAGAATCTAGGGATCTCGGTGGTGCTGGCAGAGAATGTGAAGCAGGTGGATGCCGAGTTCCTCCGCAAGACGATAGACGCGACCCCGTGGGTGAAGGAGTCGTACTACGTGAGCAAGGACGAGGCAGCAGAAGAGCTGGAGAAGAGCCTAGGCCAGGATTTTTTAACCCTGCTGAAGTATAACCCCCTCTCCCCCTCCATAGAGCTGAAGGTACGTGCCCCCTGGGCCAATAATGATAGCCTGAGCCTGATAGCCGAGTCGCTAGTGGCCTCGCCGCTGGTTTCTGATGTGCACTATGAGCCCAATCTGGTGGATCTGGTGAATGCCAATGCTCGGCGCTTTAGCGGGCTGTTGCTATCTTTTAGTGCGTTGATGTGCTTCATTGCGATTGTGTTGATCAACAATACGATACGGATCTCCATATACGCCCGTCGGTTCATAATCAAGACTATGCAGCTGGTGGGGGCAACGCCAGGCTTTGTACGCCGTCCGTTCTTGGTACGCGCAGCACGGCATGGGTTGGTGGCATCGGTGCTAGCCTTTGGGCTACTCCTAGAGACGGTGTACTTGGTGCAGGGCGAATTCTACGAGCTGGTGAATCTGCGCCAATATGCAATCCTTGGGCTCGTGGGTGTGTTCATATTGCTCTCGGGGGTGATTATCAACGTGCTTACCACCTATTTTGCGGTGAATAAATACCTCCAAATCTCGGTGGAGAGGCTGTACTACTAGCTGGCGGTTTTGGGCAGTATGGTGGGGGCTTGAATATTCCAATCGAAACAGACACTTCTAATAGAGGAGTAAACTTATGGGCAAACGAGAAGAAAAGCCGCAGGTAGCTCCTGACCGGGAGGGGAAATTCCCTCTAGGCTCGGTGAACTACAAGATGCTGGCTATTGGTTTTGGGGTGATAATACTTGGCTTTATTCTGATGGCGGGTGGCGGTTCTGATGATCCTAAAGTCTTTAACCCCGCAATATTTGGGTTTCGGCGTATTACGCTGGCGCCCATTGTGGTGCTGCTAGGTTTTCTCTTCGAGATAGTGGCGATAATGTACCGTGGGAAAAAACGTTAGTATTTTTTGAACGCGCGGTTAGTAGAGTGCTGAGTAGGTAAGGAGGGGCAGAGCATGACGGTTTGGCAGGCGATAATACTCGGAGTGTTACAAGGGGCTACGGAATTCCTCCCAGTGAGCAGCAGTGGGCACATAGAGCTGGGCAAGGCTCTTTTGGGTGTGGATGCAGAGAGCGATATGGCGTTTACCATTGCGCTGCATGGTGCTACGGTGCTAAGTACCATAGTTGCGCTGTGGCCAGAGATATGGCAACTACTGCGGGGCGTATTCCGCTTTCGTTGGAACGATGAGATGCAGTATCTGGTCAAGATAGTACTCTCCATGATACCCGTGGCATTGGTAGGGCTGCTGGCAAAGGACTATGTGGAGTCCCTATTCAATGGAAACCTGTTGGTGGTGGGGCTATCGCTGCTTGTAACGGCGCTACTGCTCTGGTTGGCATCTAGGGTTGGGGATGGACAGAAGGATGCTGCGGGCTCTGTGTATTCACTCCAGAGGCAACCGAGCTACCTCACGGCATTTGTGATGGGTGTTGGACAGGCTTTTGCTGTGCTACCAGGCCTTTCGCGGAGCGGGACGACAATAAGTCTTGGGCCCTGCACGAGGGCGGACCGGCGACGTGTGGCGCAGTTCTCCTTTCTCATGGTGCTTCCTCCCATCATAGGGATGAATATCCTGGAAGCGATGCACGGGTTTGGCGAAATGACGCGGGGTGTGGCACCGCTGCTCGCGGGCGTGCTGTCGGCCTTTCTGGTGGGCTATGCTGCCTGCCGGTGGATGATAGCACTCGTTCGCCGTGGTAGGCTCGG
>JABCOB020000015.1 GCA_013333835.2 Bacteroidia bacterium | reverse complement strand
GGCATCTTCCTCTCCGTACAGTACCGTTGGGGTATGAAAACTACGAAGAAACCAAACGAGGTGTCCGACGAGGTACAGCGATTGTAGTAGATGTTGTGTTCATATTGTTTCACAAAATACTAACGATGCTGATACGGGAAATTTGGCGGGCTTGAAGTAAAATCAGTTCCAGTAGGTTTTAGGCGGTTTCGCAGTGCCAGTTGATGCACTGGTGGTACTTGTCAGTTTTATCCATACTCGCAGCCAACAAGAAGCGAGTGGGCGTGATGGAGAGCTCTATCAAAGAAATGGGCTCTCCATTTCTATTTTACCTGTATCATGTGAAGTCTGCAAAAAGTTCCGTATGGGTTCAATCTTTTGTACGGAATCTTTCCCCCTTCTTACGTATAAATCGTTTTCAATCAAGCGATTCAATCTAACGGAGACCGTAGCGGTGCGGCGTGCCTCGTTGTCTACGTGTGTTTTGCAGAGGCCTTACGATACGATGGGGAATATTTTTCAGCGTTCTCCAAAAATGAACGTTTTTTCTAATGCTTTTGCAATATACTGGTTATCATTCAGCTGCCGATCTAATAAGAGAAGTTTAGCACACCGAACGCAATAAATATTGAAGGGATTTCGATTTAAATGTACGACAGTTCAAATTTAAAATAAATTATTTATCCAGTTGTTCTACTCTTATTGCCTAAAGAGAATCTCGCAGAACGGAGGATCTTTTTTATATTTGTGGACGATTTTAATCCGAGTAGTTGCGAGCTGTTCATCCTCTAGTAGAATCCAGAGCCCAATCCCGTATCTATGCGAAACTTCACCTTGCCTAGGCTGTTCATTTTTGCCATCCTCCTTCTTCCGCTTTCTGCTTCAGCCCAGGTCCAGCTGTAGCTCAACCTTGAAACCTACGACGGGTAGCCCCTGCAACGCGCGGAACTGCTGGTGCAGCGGGGTGACTCCACCATTGCCTTCATCGTGCTCCAGGAGCCGCAATACCTGCTCACGATACCCGATTCAAGCCGGTACTACCTCGAGATCTCCAGCCAAGGCTACGAGCCGTACCGGCTAGAGCAGCGCTTTACGCACGATAGCGTGCTGCGCGTCCCGCTTGGCAAGCCCAATATACAGCTCGAGGAGGCCAGGGTGCAGGGGCGAACCCGACCGCGGGAAACCGCTACCGGCGCGGTTTTCACCCTCTCGAAGAAGGCCAAGGCTACGGGCGACCCCTTCCGCGCGCTCTCCGAGATCCCCTGGCTACAGGTGGATACCTCTGCCCAGACGGTGACGATGCGCAGTGGCGAAAAGCCCCTTATACTTGTAGATGGGCATTTGGTGAACTCTGGGCTTGCCCCCATCGACCCTAAGTTTATAGAGTCGGTGGAGCTCTCTGAAGTGGTGAGCGCCCGCTACCTGCAAATGGGCGTAACGAAGATCATCAATATTCGCCTGCGGAAAGATCGTCCCCTCTACCTCTACACCGAGCTGCGCACGCGCCATGATATCCCGCTGCGGGAGGGTTTTGGCGGGGCGAACTTTGAGGTGGGGCGGAAGAAATTCGCCGTCTCGGGCAATTTCTTTGGCGAGTACCTCCGCAAGGACCGTGTTCGCACCGAGGCTACCGAGCTGCTGGAGGAGCAGGTGAAGCAGCGTTCCGGGGCAACGGTGACCAATTCGAGGGGGCTGGAGGGCTTCCTGCTGCTCAAATGGGTGCCTGCTACCTCCGACTACTTTTCCGCTTTCCTGCGCGCGAAGGACAGCCGAAAGGGGGTAGAGGGTACACAGACAGGTTTTTACACCACCACGCTATCGCAGCCATTCTCGGCCACCAGCCACGATAGGATTCGCGATGGCGGCTATCTCGCCTCGCTCTACCACGAGCATACCTTTGCCAATGAGAGCAAGCTGGGCACCTACCTCAAGTACAGCAGGGGCTTTTACGATATGGACCAGCGCTACGATGAAAGCTATGGGGGTGTGGAGAATACCTCGCGGGTCGATCTGCAAACGGCGCGAAATCAGTACTCACTCTCCATTGATTACGAGACGGTCGAACGGCGTTTCGGCTCAGTTGCAGTGGGCAATAATCTGGAGTATACTGACGATGGGATTAAGAACCTAGCGGCCACCCCAGCATTATTTGCCTGCGTGGGGCTTTGGAGCAACTACACCCATGCCACCTACACGCACAGCTGGCGGCAGCTCTACTACATGGGCTCTGTGGGGCTGCAGAGCCTCGCGGTCAATGCTACCGGTAAGCGGCATGACTACTGGCGGCCTCGGGTGGCGGTGAGCCTTACCTGGCGCTTGCCCCACAGGCAGTCGGTACGCGGGAGCTACTACCTCACCAATCAGCTCCCCGAGAGCCGGAATCTGGTGACCTTCAACCAGTCGACCAATCCGTGGTTTCGCGAAGAGGGCAACCCCTACCTCGTCCCCATCCAGAGCCATCGTTTCAGCCTGAACTATGATTGCGGGTTGGGCGATTTTCAGCTTCGACTGCAGGTACGCCATAACCGCAACAGCCAGATGATAGAGCCCTACCTCAGGCAAGAGGGGGCGGTGCAGGTCCAATCGTACCGAAACAATGGCACTACGCTAGGCACCCATGCGGGGCTTGGGCTGAACTACCGTGGCGAGAGCATAATGGTATCGCTTTCCTCTGAGTACTCGTGGGTGGCCTACAATGGGCAGCGGCCCCAGGGCTCTGTGGGGGTAAGGGGCTTCCTCCGTTGGGATTTTGGCGACTTTTTCATGTACACCACCCTTGCCTGGCAGAACCAGAGCTACACGGCCATTGGCTACACCGAATACCCCGAACCGCTAGAGGCACACGTGCAGATAGCTTGGCAGGCCACTAAGCGGCTCTACCTAGCATTGGCGCTGCCCTACTACTGGGGTGTGCGGAGCGAGATTACGCGGATTGGGCGGTCGGGCTATACGAGCTACCAGCGAACCTACTACCAGGGGGCAGCCTCCGTCCCTGGCTGCTGGTGGCCTGGACGCTGCGGAAGAACGCCGAGCAGGCCATAGAGAACCGGATGCCCGAGGCGCTGTAGCGCGAGGGGATCTTTACGCGCAGCATTTGGCCAATCCGAGCCAAAGTAGTACCTTTGCGCCGGAGGAATGGCAGAGCGGTCGAATGCGGCGGTCTTGAAAACCGTTGTACCGCGAGGTACCGGGGGTTCGAATCCCTCTTCCTCCGCGGAGGATTCCCAGGCCTGAGCTCCTGGAGGAATCCGCAGAAAACATCTTAAGTGCTGCAGCCCAAAATGGGGGGCAGCACTTTTTTCATGCAGATTCAGCAAGGTGGCGGCTTAGGGGGCGGAAGCCCAATATGAAGGGCTCACATGGTGAAATCTGGGGGCTACACCCGTAAGTACAGAATAACCCTCCCAAGGGCACTGTATGGCCATGAATGGTGGGCGCTATAGAAAACGGACGGTGCTGTTGGTTCGTATCCTCCCTTTGGGTGTACCAAGCAAAAGATTTTGCGGTGCATGGAGAGCCTGCCCTCAATCTTTTCCATCAGAGTATGCCGCGCTACTCTGTGGGTATCGCCCCGGCGTATATTCCACTCTAGCCTAAAGTTAGGCGAGGTTGGCGATTTTTTTTCTTAGCAATAGTCATGCTTCTGTTGGGAGGCATCTCCACCCCAGTAGGGAGCATGCCATGCCGGGGGCAGTTGGGCGCTTACGCCAACCCTCTACGGTATTTCTGCACTGCGGTGGGGGTTCTTTACCCCAAGGCATCAAGCCCCGCCTCCCAGAGGCAGGAGATGATAGCGCACCCTGCATTGGCCTAGGGGTTGCTTTAGGCCGCATTCCTTAGCTATAGAAAGCGGCAGGGGATTGGCGGTATAGGGCCGCCCCCTTTTACCCCCTTAGCCCCTCATCTGGGGGCGTACCATCTCCGTACCTGCGCCGTACCAACCTCCTACCTGCGTCGGGTGAACCGCCGGGTTTGGGGGGGGGGGAACCCCCGGGGGGGGCGGCGCGG
>JABCOB020000014.1 GCA_013333835.2 Bacteroidia bacterium | reverse complement strand
CGTGGACCAGATGCTCGACTTCTTCATGGGCGGCAACACCCCCGTTCGGCAGGATTTCATAATAGAGAACCTCCGGGTGGCCGAGGAGGAGGTGTAGGGTAACAGGTGCGGTGTAAGGCCATGTGAGTAACAATGGAGTTTACTTTGATTGTGGATACAGCGTGCTTTGATGCTATACGATGGGTTAGGATGCAATAGGGAGCATTTTTAATTACGAAAGGTCGGGTTGTTTCGCTACCAAGACCAGCCTGGAGATAAATATTATACCTATGCAAAGTTCAAGGGCCAGAAAGTCTACCTTCCGAGGAGGGGGCTTGGTAAAGATGATTTTCGGGGTATTGCTGAGCGTCATGATGCTATGGAAAGGAGTGTCTTTGGCGCAAGAACCCTATAGGGTTATTGGGCGTTGCGTAGATTCGGTTAGCGGTAGGCCTGTGCCTTTTGCCCACGTGGTGTACGACTCTAATGGGCATGGGGTGGCTTGCGATATCGATGGGCGGTTTGAAGTGAAGGCGGCACAGCCCGTGGAATGGCTTGAGCTGCATTGCCTAGGCTACAAGGTATGCAGCATACCAGTAAAGCAGCCCGTACAACCTGGGGAGCTTGTGGTGCGCCTAACCCCAGCCCCTGTGCAGATAGGTGATGTTGTAATCCAACCTAGAGAATCGCCAGCCCTGCGTATAGTGAGAGGCACTATTGCGCGGCGCGGGCGGTACAGCCCAGATATGCAGCCAGGCTACAGCTTCATAGCCTACTCTAAACTTACGCTTAGCGGCGAGGAGAAAATGGAGGATTTTAGGCTCGATGCGCCTCCAGCGCTCGGTGGGCAATTGCTGGTAAGCGAGACGGTAGTAAAGCATCGGTATGCAGGAGGAAGGCATTGCGATAGTATCATGGTAGCAAGGACGAGTGGGTTGAAAAATAGGGCATTACCGCTTCGTCCTAGCAGTTTCCAGTCGCTGAACTTCCTGGCCGATGAGGTGCACGTACTGGGAGCTAGATACGTGAGCCCATTATCTGAACGGGGGCTGCGGATCTATAGGTACCACATGCAGGATACGGTGGTCAACCTACAGGGTGATACCATTTATACCATAGCCTTCAGCCCGAGGAGGGCCTTTTCAACTATTGGCTTGAAGGGCGCTCTATACATCAGCGCAAGGGATTTTGCACCACGGGTTGCGATGGCTTTGGGGCGTGGGGATGAGGAGATTGCTACCTATGGATTTGAGGTAAGGCAGCAGTACAATGCGTATGGCGACAGCGTTTGGTTTGCCGATGGGTTACGATGCGTGGTTAACATGCCTGACAGCGCGCTGCGGATAGATGTAGAAACGCACTTGCGGGATGTGCAGCTGGGACGAGAAGCGAAATTGCCCACATGGGATATAGCCGATATGGCAGAGACGGGGGCGAATCCCATGAGCGATAGCCTACTACGGAACTACAGGGCTGCCCCTTTAACCAGGGCTGATACGGCTACCTACCGCATAGTGGATAGCTTAGGGCAAAAGGCTGGGATAGATAGAATGGTAGGCCTACTAAGCCCTCTGCAAGACGGTTTACTTCCCCTTGGCCCGCTCCAGGTTGACCTAGCGCAGCTGTTAGACTTCAACAGCGCCGAGGGGGTGCGAGTAGGGCTGGGAGTGGGTAGCAATACCCATAGGTTTCAGCGAGTGCAGGTGGGGGGCTATGGGGCTTACGGATTTCGCGATAGGCGTTGGAAGTATGGAGGACGTGTCAACCTTAAGCTCCACGGTGCTTCTGAGAGCTACCTGAAATTTGGCTATTCCCACGATCTGGCAAGGCTTGGCGAATCGTCGTTGCATAAGCAAGGGCACGAGCTACTGGTGGAGATTTACATGAATAGGGTGGATTACGCCTCTGCAGTTTCGGCAACCCTTGGCGGCCGCATACATGGACGGCTACAGTATTGGCTAGAGGGACGTTGGGATAATGTGTTCAATACCTCTGGGCTAGGGTATTCCACCCTCCTGCCTACAGGGTTTCTACAGGGCGATAGGAATGATTATCAGCTCATTCGAGGTACAGCTATGGTTCGCTGGGCACCACGAAGCTATTTACAGCTTGACGAGCGTGGGATTAGCGAGCTGAGGCCTGGGGATTTCTCGCTGGAGTTGGGCTTTGAGGTGGGGGCTATGCCACGGCATTTGGCGGAACGCTACTATAGGCTGCAAGGACAGCTCACCCATACAGCGTCATGGCTTGAATGTGGCAAGTTGCACTCAAGGCTTGGCGGGGGATTCGCCGTGGGGCGCTACCCATTGGCGCGAGGCTTCTTTAGTCAAGGAGGGGGCGGAAGCTGGATTAGCATAATGGCATTCCACGCCTTCGCCACTGCTCCGTGGGGCTACTACTACCACGATGCGCAGGCAGAAGGGCATTGGCTGTATGATGCTCGCCCGTGGTTGGCACTACCCCTAAGCAAGAATTGGCGGCCAGGGCTAGCGTTAGCTGCCAATGCTGGATGGGGGCTGCAGTGGCATAGGGTAATGCGGGCCGATGGGCATGGATATCCCAGCATGCAGAAAGGATTCTATGAGGTGGGCATGGGAATTGTGGGGCTGCTGGGCGAAATCCTTTCTGGAGGGGAAAGCTGTCTACTCTGCTACTATCGGGTAGGCCCTTACATGCGTGGTGATTGGAAGCAGAATATAACGCTGGTGTTCACGCTGGCCAAAACGCTGGATTGATTTCTGGGAGCGAAAACCCTTACCGCTAGGTGCACCTCTCCAAGGAGGACAGCGTGGACCAGATGCTCGACTTCTTCATGGGCGGCAACACCCCCGTTCGGCAGGATT
>JABCOB020000013.1 GCA_013333835.2 Bacteroidia bacterium | reverse complement strand
CCTCGGGGTTATTCACCGCCTCCAGCCATTCTACCTGCCCCTGGGGATAGGAGTCTATAACCACTTTCAGCGGATTCAGCACCCCCATGCGGCGAAGGGCGCGCTTATTGAGGTCTTCGCGGAGGTAGAACTCCAGCAACGAGAGGTCTATGACGTTATCGCGCTTGGCCACGCCCACGGCTTCGGCAAAAGCCTTTACCGCCTCGGGGGTATGGCCACGCCGGCGAAGGGCGCAAATGGTGGGCATGCGGGGATCGTCCCAACCGGACACCACCCCGGTCTGCACCAGCTCTAGCAACCGCCTCTTGCTCATAACGGTGTAGGTGAGATTAAGGCGGGCAAACTCATACTGATGCGAGGGGAAGATGCCGAGCTTCTCTATGAACCAATCGTACAGCGGGCGGTGCACGTCGAACTCTAGGGTGCAGATGGAGTGGGTAATATTCTCTATAGAGTCGCACTGCCCGTGGGCAAAGTCATACATCGGATATATGCACCACGTATCGCCCGTACGATGGTGGTGGGCGTAGAGTATGCGGTAGAGAATGGGGTCGCGCATGAGCATGTTGGGGTGCGCCATGTCTATTTTCGCACGCACGACCTTAGTCCCCTCTGGGAATTCCCCGGCACGCATCCGATGGAGAAGATCGAGGTTCTCGGCAGGCGTCCTATCGCGCCAAGGGCTATTGACGCCCGGCTGGGTAACCGTGCCACGCCCTATGCGTATCTCTTCCTGTGTCTGGTCATCTACGTAGGCTAGGCCGGCCTCCATCAGCTGCTCGCACCACTGGTAGAGCTGCCCAAAGTAGTCTGAGGCATAGCGTTCTCTAGCCCACTGAAAGCCTAGCCAACGGATATCCTCTTTTATAGAATCTACGTACTCCACATCCTCCTTGGTGGGGTTGGTATCATCAAAACGGAGGTTGGTCTCTCCCCCGAACTGCTTGGCCAGCCCGAAATTGATGCAGATCGACTTGGCATGCCCAATATGCAGGTAGCCATTGGGTTCAGGTGGGAATCGCGTAAGCACTCGTCCTCCATGTGTGCCATTGGCCACGTCGGCCGCAATGATCTCTTCGAGGAAGTTGGGCGTTCTACCCGGGGTTTCTTTCGTCTCCATAGCCAAAAACCGTGGTGCGTATTATTGGGTTGAAAAATTGTAGTACCACGCAGCAAATGTAGCAAAATGTGGTGAAAATAACGCAAAGTCCCCCATAAAAAAAGCGCCGGGAAGCACCCCAACGCTTGCATTTTCACCCGAAGGCGTTTAGAATCTCGCACCGCCACCGCCGCCTCCGAACGAACCTCCACCCCCAGAATTGCTACGCCCAGAGGAACTTCTTCCGCCACCACCACCTCCTCGTCCTACTGCCGCTAGGAGGAAAATGAGGATCTTGAAGAGGACTCGGACGTAGTTGCTACGGAAATAGCGAACGAAATTCTTTTCGCCCGATGGCCGCCCCCGCTGCAGGAAGTAGTAAACGATAAAACCCAGCGTGTACGGAGCTAGGAGGTAGAGGAAGATAATCCGCCCCCAGCCAGGCAAATCGTCGTTGTCCGACTGCGTGGGAGTGCTGCCCCCTCTCCACTGGAATTTTCCCGCCTCTTGGGCCATAACGGCACACACGCCCGTCTGTAGGGCAACATCATACCGCCCGGCTACTGCCAGCGGGCCCATAATCTCTCGGGCTATCCGTGCCGCCTCTGCATCGGTAATCTTCTCCTCCATCCCGTACCCCACGGCTATGTAACCCTCGCCATAGTCGCCCGCGGGCCTCCTGGCAAGGTTCTCCTTCGCGAGCATAGCGCCAGAGAACTCCCCGAGCAGCGATAGCAACGGGGAATGCCCTGCAAACTGAGATTCTGTACCGCCCTCTAGGGTCGCGTCAAGTGCAGCCTCTATCCCATCGGGTATCTCCTTTAGGCTATCTGCTGGCAGCCACGGGGGCATACTCCCCGGGCGTAGCAGCAACAGCACTCCGTTATCTACCCCTTTTCGCCCTGCCCTCCACTGATTGCCAAGGCGCGTGGCAAAGCTGTTGGCATCCCACCCCTGGAAGTCGGGCACGGTAACCACGTAGATCTGCGTGCTGGTAGAGTCCGTGTAGTCTTCTAGCATCGCCTCCAGCCGTGCGAATTGCCCTGGGGTTAGCAGGTGGGCCGAATCATTAACGTAGTACCGTGGCAAGGGGAGCAACGCCCCTTCATTCCCCCGGGTAGTCTCACCATACGGTGGCGGGGTAACGGCTTCGGAACGAGGATGCCCTGTGGGTTCGTCATCTTTACAACCTGTGCAGAATCGCCCTGCAAGAAATGCAGAAAATGCAATAATGCACAGCACGATAAGACAACCAATAGCACCTTTACGCTGCTTGCTCTCCATTATGGACAATAGTTTAAGTGCTGCATAGCCACTCGTAATCAGAACCTTGCGCCTCCGCCACCTCCACCAAATCGGCCACTGCCGTACCCTTGGCCCTCCCTGTGTAACCTGAACCTCCCCTACTGCTGGATGATGAGCCCGACGACACTTGAATATGACCCAGGAACTCGCGGAGCGACAGCCCGCAGTTCTCCCTAATGTACGCGAAGAGATTCTGCCTCCACTCCCTCCGCAATCCATGCGGCAAAGGTAGCTACTTGCGGGGTAAAACCCGCAACTTGAGAAGATCTCCCTACACCTTCAGGCCCCGTAGGTAATCCTTCAACTCCGGTGCTATCCTACGGCTCTCTATGGCCTTCTGAATCGTCTTATTGTGTGTCCAGGGTTCTAGCCGACGAGCCTCTATGTAGGGCAAGGACGCCTCCTGCTGCTTGGCTAAAGCTGTGGCAAAGTACCAGGCCACCATCATCTGCACGTAGTAATCGCCATGCTTCACCCCTGCCGCCCAATCTAGGTACTCAGGGCGAAAATCTGCACCCATGAAATGCTGCATCAGCATTCCCACGCCAAAACGAACCGTGTAGGTATGCTCGCTCTTTACCCACTCTGGAATCCGCTGGAGTAGCTGGGCAGGGTGCTTCGCAAAGACTTTCGGGGAGAAAATATCGCACGTAGCCCAATCGGAAATGAAGGGCAAAAATCTCTCGGTTGTTGCTAGCGCCTCCTCCATATCGCGCATCTCGCACACCAGCAGTGCATGCAGCCCATTCTCTTCGAGGTAGACATGCGGGCACTGCTGTAAAAATGCCCTGCACTCCTCTGGATGCTCCCTGTAAAGGGAATTCGCCAACGCCCGCAGCAGGGGAACGCGGACTCCTAGGATTGCCTCCCGAGCTACTGTAGGGATAAGTTTGCTCTGAAAATCTGCATAGCCAGAATCTGCCAACTCCGCGAGTGCAGGGTAGAATACCGATTCCATCACTTTAGGCAAAAAAAGGAGGACACCGCTCGGCATCCTCCTGAATTCCAAATTAAACCCTTCTCTCCCACAAGCTTTCGGGCTAACCAGGGAAAGACCCTCAACAGTGCCTAGCTAGCCGGGGCGGTTGCCTCTTTCCTCAGTGCGTTCACGTGCTTGGCCAGCTTGCTCTTGAGGTTGGCGGCTTTATTCGCATGGATAATATTCTTGTGCGCAAGCTTATCGAGATGCTTCATCACAGTGGGGAACATCGCTGCCGCCTTCTCTGCATCCTTCTCTGCGCGGAGATCCCGCACTAGGGTACGTGCGGTTTTGGCGTAGTAACGATTGTGCAGCCTCCGCTTCTCGTTCTGCCTAACGCGCTTTTTCGCCGACTTAATATTTGCCATCGCCTCTACGGAAAATCTACATTCAAAATCTTAACTGTAGCCCGTAGCGGAATCGAACCGCTGTTACAAGGATGAAAACCTTGCGTCCTAACCCCTAGACGAACGGGCCCTTACCCCACAACCCTGCCGATTTGCGAGTGCAAAGGTAGGGCTTTTTTCTGATCCCGCAATACCTACAGCAAAATATTTTAGGGGCAAGGGTGTTCGTCAATACGCTACGCGCTCTATTTGAACACGTAGCGCACCGAGACTCCAGCATTCCACCAGAGCCCTATCCTCCCCGGGAAGTTGAGTACTGGCAGCACATCGATGCTCAGCGCGAGCGGAATATCCTCAAATACATACTCCACGCCTGTTACCCCATCGAGCCCTGCGTAAATATCAGAGAACTGGGAATCGGCATACGGATTGTAGGCAGAGGCACGCCCTGTAGCCACGTGCGCTCCACCGCCCAGGAAGGGGCGCAGCCCAGGTACTCCCGGCAGGTAGAGATGGTACTCATACAGCCCGGTAATCCCTATACCGAAAGAGCCGAAACTAGTGATGCCCTCCAATGCAGAACGGTCGTTCAGGAATCCCTTGATACTTGCCCCAAAGAGCGGTGATCCGAATCGCCCGCCCAATGCCCACGTGTAAAAATACTGCGCCCTTGCACTGCCACATAGCAGTAGTAGTCCAATTGCTGCGCCCAGCAGTACTCGTCCCACTGTCCTACGCTGAGTTTTCATGTCTTCCTCCTGCAATCTATTCAAAACTAACGAGCCTATCGTTGTATTAACGGTTGCAAATACGGGGTTAGTATTCCCAGCGTTCAGGAATACCAACCCCGTATACTATAGGCCGGGCAGGTTCTGTTACGCTACGCCGCTTGCTATTGCTACCTCCATGCGCCTCCAGTTGCCAGGGTTCCCATCCTGCAATCCCCTAGGCGTATTGGATAACGGAAGCCCAAGTCTACCCATTGGCTGAATCCCTACTTGGAATCCTTGCCCTTCACGTATTCGTCTATTGCCTTAGCCGCCTTCCGGCCCGCCCCCATGGCGAGTATCACGGTGGCAGCGCCAGACACGGCATCCCCTCCGGCAAATACCCCTTCACGCGTGGTTTGCCCGGTCTCATCTTCGGCTACTATACCGCCCCATTTCTGCACCATAAGCCCTGGGGTAGTAGATGCAATGAGGGGGTTGGGCGAGGTGCCGAGCGACATTACCACCACATCGCACTCTATCTCAAACTCGGACCCTGGCACTGGGGCTGGCCTGCGCCGCCCGCTCTCATCGGGTTCGCCCAGCGCCATTTTCACCGCCTTTATTCCCCGTACCCATCCTTTATCGGTCCCCAGAATCTCCACGGGGTTGCTCAGCAGGTGGAATTGGATCCCCTCCTCTTTGGCATGGTGCACCTCCTCCACCCTGGCAGGGAGCTCCACCTCGCTACGCCGGTATACCAGGTGAACCTCTGCACCCAGCCGAGCGGCGGTACGCGCAGCATCCATTGCCACGTTTCCACCACCCACTACCACCACCCGCTTTCCTACGTAAACAGGGGTATCGTAGCTCTTATCGAAGGCCTTCATGAGGTTTGCACGCGTCAGCAGCTCGTTGGCCGATAGCACGCCATTGAGATTCTCACCAGGGATGCCCATGAACTTGGGGAGGCCAGCACCCGAGGAGATGAATACCGCATCGTACCCCTCCTGATCCAAGAGGGAGTCTATGGTAACCGTTCGCCCTACCACCACATCGGTCTCAATCTCCACCCCTAGGCTACGAACGTTGTCTATCTCCTTCAGCACCACCTCCTTTTTGGGCAATCTGAACTCCGGGATACCGTAGGCCAACACCCCACCGCTCTCATGCAGAGCCTCGAATATCTTCACCCTGTAGCCCCACCTGGCCAGGTCGCTTGCGCAGGCCAACCCTGCGGGGCCGCTGCCCACTATAGCCACCTTATGACCATTGGCGGGCGCTATGGTCTTGTCAAAATACCCCTCCTTTCGCGCGGTGTCTGCCGCAAAGCGCTCCAGCTTTCCGATGGCCACTGGTTCTCCTTTCACGCCCTTTATGCAAGCCCCTTCGCACTGGGTTTCTTGGGGGCAAACACGCCCGCACACTGCCGGTAGGCTACTATCCTGCCACAACACATCGGCAGCTTTTAGCGGCCTTCCGAGCGCAATCTGCATGATGAACTGCGGGATCTGGATATTCACGGGGCAGGCGGGTACGCACCGCGGATTTCTGCATTGCAGGCAGCGTTCTGCCTCGCGCTGCGCCTCCTCTATGCTGTAACCGTAGCAAACCTCCTCAAAGTTCTTGACCCGTTCCTCGGGAGCCTGTTCCCGCACGGGCGTACGTCCTATTTTTTCTGCCATAGCCCTTTACGATTTATGGGTCTCTAGGTATTGCTCTAGCCGCTGGGCTTCTATCGCTTTGTACATCCCCTGGCGGCGCATGGCCTCGTCAAAATTCACCTGGTGCGCATCGAACTCTGGGCCATCCACGCAGGTGAACATCATTTTACCCCCAATGCTCACTCGGCAAGCACCGCACATCCCTGTGGCATCCACCATCAGGGTATTGAGGCTGGCCACCGTTGGGATTCCAAGCTCCTTGGTGAGGGCCGAGACGAATTTCATCATAATCATGGGGCCAATCGTCACAGCGTGGTTATAGCGCTTTCCGTGGTTGAGCACCAGATCCTTAAGGCAGTCTGTCACCATCCCGTGAAATCCATCGCTCCCGTCATCGGTAGCCTGGTAGTAGTTGGCTGCCACCGCCTCCATTTCACTGCGGTAGATCTCAATGCTCTTGGTCTTCGCCCCTATAATCACATCGGGCTTGAACCCCCTTTCGGCCAGATATTTAACCTGAGGGTAGATGGGTGCTGCCCCCACGCCACCACCTATGAAAATGATACGTTTCTCCGCGAGCTCCGCATCGGACATCTCCACCAGGTCGCTCGGGCGTCCTAGAGGGCCTACGAAGTCGAGTATTGTCCCGCCCTCCTCTATGGCGCACAGCTTACGGGTACTCGCCCCTATGGTCTGTATCACAATGGTAACCGTTCCCCGCGCTCGGTCATAGTCCGCAATGGTGAGGGGGATGCGCTCCCCTTTCTCGTCGGTGCGCACTATGATGAACTGCCCTGGCTCTGCCGACTCTGCCACTCGCCGCGCCTCTATCTCCATGAGGTAGATGTTGGGGGCGAGTAACGCTTTCCGCACTATAGTAAACATAGACTTGACTATAATGGTTTTCCGCCGCAAAATTAGCTACTAAATCTGAGGCGGCTATCGCGTAAATGTAGTATGTAGGCTTTCTAAATAGCCCCTACTAGCTATCCCTACGCGGTAGCATTCCCCTCCTACAAGAGCTAACGCAGGGCAGAAGAACAGGGTGCAAATGGCTGTGGTATAGACTATAGATTCAGCTATCTCGCCTTTTCCTCACGGTAATAATGGGCGGTGATGTAGCCTACTTATTGATGCAAAAAAAAGGGGGGTACACCAACTCTGGAGTACCCCCCCTTCCGCAAGCTATCCCGGCCTAGAACCGCCACACCCCGGTCAGTATGGCGTAGCCTGGCAGCTGCCTATAGACCGCTGTAGAGTGTTGCAGCGCGGTGAGCGTCTCCTCCACCCATTCGTTCTTGCGTAGATGCAGGATATTCTCTACGCCCGCCCGCAGCTCGAAGTGCTCCCACTTGTAGCGAGCCTGTAAACCCACGTCCATAGAGCGTTGCCTGTAGCTACTAGCCTGCACCCAGCGGCTCTGCCCCCTGAGAGTGAGCGAGAAAGCGGCAATGGTAATGTAGATTGCAGCCTTGCCAGTGTATTCCTGCCCGTGCGAACCAACTGGAGATGTGGAAATTTGACTGCGGCTTCGCCACGCCGAGCCCTCTACCGAAAAATCGATAGGTGAGCCCTTGAATCTCGTGCTGAAACCTAAACTTCCACTATAGGAGTTCGAGGAATGCTGTACTGGTTGCTGAGCATAGCGAGAATGGCTCTTCCCCCAGCTATAGCGGGCTGCTGCCGTAAGATCTACCGGTAAACGCCCGAGCCCAGTATTCGCCGAAATCCATGCGCTAGCCGATTGGGTACGCCCTGCACCCTCATAGTGCCAAGTGGTAAGCTGCTGCGTGAATGCATCGTATACCGATATAGCCCCATTGCGAGAATCAGAGTAGGTGGCATTGGCAAAGATCATCACATTGTTGAGCAAATCGAAGTGGGTGAAGAAGAGCGAGGCGACATTGCTAGATGCTAGGGGATTCTGGAGGCGGGAGGGGAGGCGGAGGTCGCTATGCCGTAGAAACCATGGGAGCTGCGTAAGCTCTGAGTATGAGGCGCCAATATAGTTTCTCCGCAGAGTAAGCTCTACATAGGTAAGTGCCATAAAATTCAGCTGCAGCCTAAGCTTCGGCTCCCAACGGAAACCTCCACGGGTGGGCATTCCCGACTGGCGTAGCCGGTAGCTTGTGACGTAGTTCCCCAGCTCAAAACGAAAGAACCCCTTGTTTCGCTGCAAGCCGAGGTAACCCTGCGGGCGCATCCAGGCTATCGTTTCACTTCCTAGGCTATCCACCAGCAACTGCTTCCGCATCCTTCTATTTCCGTGCAGTGCAACCTCGGCTACTGCATGGACATCATGGTAGAGCGGCATGTCGCAACGTACATATGCTGAATAGCTTAGCGGCTTGTAGACACGCCAATATCCGTAGCTGTATGGATTAGACCGTGCAGCCTGTACGTGCGGGGTAAATGGAAGCGAGGGTGTGACCAACCAGTAGTCCCCATCGGTACGCCCTGCGCTGTAGGAGATATAGCCCCCAGCCGTTAGGAGCCGCTTCCATACCGCTTGGTTCAGCTCCAGCGTCTGGGTCAGCATAAGGTCTCTTGTCCGCCAGACCTCCTCTACCCGCTGGCTACTGCGTGGCGACTCCTCTTGCAGCCTGACACTCTCCCCATTTCGAGAGGTAACTACGTGGGTGAAAGCCTTGAGCGAGAAGTTGGGGTTGGGGATCCAGCGTTGCGATAGCGACTGCAAGGAGAGCCACGCCCACCGGGCAGACTGACGGGTTGTACCCACATGCAGCCCTACGTCGCCCGCCAGGTAATCCCGTTCATAGGCATATGCTCTACGAGTGGCCATCTGCCCGTATATCCCGCTGAGGCGCACCTTGTAGCCCTGGGTCGGTTGCCATTTCACATTCACATTGGCAGCGCCCGCATTTCGCTCGTATTCGTCACTCGTAGCTGAGAAGAGGTCTAGATCTGCCCCAGGGCTGCCACCACCACCTTTCCCTCCGAGCAGCCCATCGTACTCCTCGCTGAAACTCCCATCCTGCTCAGAGAATGTCGCCCTACCCACATTATTCATATTGGCCAATGCGCTCACAGACACCGACGAGAGCAAGCCAATGAGCGAACCCCGACCGTAGTACTTACCGAGTACCCCGCCACCACCCTCCAGCGTGCCGTTCAGCTTAAACGGGAAGCGAGACTTGAGGTTCAATGCCTGCCGTTCCTGCGGACGGAATCGTTCTACCACATCGCCCTCCTTGTAGTCCTTTATCACCTCTACCTGGTGGGCAAAATCTGCTGGGAGCGTATTGAGCGTAGTGGAGGTTGAAGACGATAGCACATCCTTCCCATTCACGAGAATCTTGTTGATGGGCTTGCCCATGAAGTAGAGCCCCCGCCTTCCTGCACCTCCATGCCTGGGATTCGCTGCAGCATCTCGCCCAGCGTCCGCTCATCGCCCTTCAGGTAGCCATCGGTGTTGAATATCAGCGTATCGCCCTTGGCGTACACCCGCTTTGCATCGGCCACCACCCGTACCCCCTCTATGTCTACCTTCTCCTCCTGGAGTACCACCCGTACAGGCTGTGCCAGCGCGGCTGCGCTATAGCGGGCTCTGTGCATAGCATAGCCGAGTGAGCGAACCGTAATCCACACGCCCTCGCTAGGCAAACCGCCAGGGAATACCACACGAAAATCGCCCTGCGCATTGGGCATACCGTAGCGCACACCCCTGCGAACCAAGCTGTCAGTAGATGCCGCCACATTCGCATAGGGTACAGGCAACCCCCTCTGGTCGACCACCCGCCCCGTAATGGCGACCGACTGGCCAAAGGCTACACCAGAACACAAAAATAGGGCAAAGCTCACCGGCAGCCCTGCACACCTACGCCAGCTAAGCATACTAGAATACGGTAAGGAGATTACGGTTGATTTTTTTAAGACCTCTGCCTGTGCCACTACTCCCCCACGGTTAACCCATCCACCGTGCTAATCAGCCCCTACAGCATCCTCTTCCCGCTCGGCCTGCTTAATGAGATTCTGAATCGTCTCGCTGATCCTATCGTGGTACTCCTTCCGCGATATCATGTTCTTCACCTCGGGGAACTGGATCTTGAAGTTATCGCTAGGCAGGTATTCCACACGCATTGCCCTATAGTACTGCGCGCCAAAAGTCACTTCCATAATCAGACCTGGCGCACCAAAGAAACTATTGGGGCCAAAGGGTACGGGGATTTCATCGCAGAACCAAGCCTCTATAGTAGCTTCCCCCTGCTCCTGCACAGCCGTTGCCCTACGGCATACCTTCCCTGCTATCGGCTTGGTCTCATCGTGCACCGTCCACTCAAGCATCTTCACTGGCTGCTCCTTCACGAAAACCCACGAGGTGATGGCCGACCCGTGCATGAGGTAGAGACTATCGGACAGATTCAGGTAGATGTAGCTGCCATCATTCAGCTCGAGCTTCCCGTCTTTAAGCTCTGGCTCACCCTGTATGCTTACACTCTCAGCCCCATGAGCATAGAGCGTATAAGTTATCGCTCTCTTACCTTCTGTAGATCCCTCTGTTGCAGCCTGATTACCATATACAACCCGAATAACAGGCTGGGCTACGGTATGGAATCCTAGTAGCAAGAGAATGGAAATAAGCAGGCTCGAAAGATATCGATTCATAAATGTAAAATATAGCCAAAATTACGGCATAGGGCTTTGCCCTATGCCGCCATGGTTATACCAGCGTCCTGAAACCTACCTCCTAGGCGTAGGCTTCTTTAGAACTTTACCATCAGGAGTCGTTACGGTAATCCAATCCTTATCTACCGTAACCGTAGAACCAGCTGGAATATCCGTTATCTCTACAATATCTGCCCTCTTCTCCTCGCTCTCCAGCTTCTTATTCTTATTGCCCCCCTCGCCATCACCCTCATCAAAGGTTTGCATCGCCCCGCAGGCCGGTGCCGCCGACTTCGCACTGGCACTCGCAGCCGTAAACGCCAATCCAAGGGCTAGGGCTGCCATAAGAAGAACTTTCTTAATGCTCTTTAATTATTTAAGCATTAGTGATATAGAACCCTGAATCGCTAGTTTCTACCTAGCTTTTCGGGTGCAAAGGTAGTAATTCTTTCCCAAAATTGGATCGTTTTCATCACTCAATACGCCCAATCCTACAGGCAATGAGCAGGTTCCCAGTGGCATACCGCATACGGATACCACGAAAGAATCCCCCCGCTACCACCCTCGATATTGAATCGCCTGATTAAAACCACCAGCAAAAAGGGGAAAAGCCCCCTATAAAGGTTGAACCCATTCGGGACTCTTGCAGAACTCTCATACCAGAACAGGCAGAAGGGTCTACACCCATTCTTCGCCCTACCATCGCCCTACCT
>JABCOB020000012.1 GCA_013333835.2 Bacteroidia bacterium | reverse complement strand
TTTTTCGCGGTGTTCGTTATTTATAATCAGGATATAGAAAGGATTATCCTGTTCTGCCACAGAGGGTTATTCTGTGCGAGAAAGCGTGGCGAGGGGCTGGGGTGCCAAGGGCGGTTTTCTGTACTGGAAACTGTTCATTAAATTTGTGGGAGTAATAACCCGAATCCAAAAACCATCATACCTATGTCTACACAGACCCATGCACCAGGATGGGGGCAGCAACCCGTGCGCCCGAAGAAACTCATAGCCTTTATCATCATCATTCTAATCACCGCGGTGGTGTGGAATCTGCCCTCGGCGGTCTTCGACATCCAGGGGCTCACGGTGGTGCAGCAGCGGGTGATCGCCCTGCTGGTATTCGCCACACTGGCCTGGGTTACCGAGTGTATACCATCGTGGGCTACCTCGCTGGCCATTATTACCACCATGTGCCTGAGCATCTCAAACAATAGTCTGCCGTTTTTCAAGGGCGAGGGGGAGGTATTCGGGTCGCTTATCAGCTCCAAGGAGATCATGGCGACCTTTGCCAATCCGGTCATCATCCTTTTCCTTGGGGGGTTCATCCTGGCCATTGCCGCGCGGAACTCTGGGCTCGATGTCTTCCTGGCACGGCATCTGCTGCGTCCGTTCGGCAAGCGGAGCGAGATGGTGCTGCTGGGCTTCATCCTCATTACGGGGATCTTCTCCATGTTCATAAGCAATACGGCGACAGCGGCCATGATGCTCACCTTCCTCGCCCCCGTGTTCGCGGCCTTGCCACCGGAGGGTAAGGGGCGTATTGCCCTCACCCTCAGCATTCCCATAGCGGCCAATATCGGGGGGATGGCCACCCCCATCGGCACTCCGCCCAACGCCATTGCGCTCCAAGCTCTCAACAATCCCGCGGGGCTGAATCTGGGCATCGGATTCGGGCAGTGGATGGCCTTCATGCTCCCGCTCTCACTGATACTGCTGTTCGTAGGGTGGCTGCTCCTCAAGAAGCTATTCCCGTTCTCCCAAAAGACGATAGAGCTCGAGATAAAGGGTACGGTGCACCACGGTTGGCGGATGAAGGTGGTGTCCATCACCTTTGGCGTTACGGTGCTCATGTGGCTGTTCGACAGGATAACGGGTGTGGATGCGAACACCGTGGCGCTGATACCGATAGGGGTATTCGCCATAACGGGGGTTATCACGGGTAAAGACCTGCAGTCAGTGGACTGGAGCGTAATCTGGATGGTGGCGGGTGGATTTGCCCTCGGCTTGGGGCTGAATGCGAGCGGACTTGCCGGGGCGGCCATCGAGAGCATACCTTTTGGGCAGTGGTCGCCCGTGGTGATCCTTATTATCAGCGGGCTTATCTGCTACCTGCTCTCGAATTTCATTTCCAACACGGCAACGGCGGCTCTGCTAGTCCCCATCCTGGCCGTGGTATGCACCGGCATGGGCGACCGGCTCGGTGCAATAGGCGGCGTGTCTACCGTGCTTATCGGCATAGCCCTGTCGGCCTCTAGCGCCATGTGCCTACCCATATCTACCCCGCCAAACGCCATAGCCTACTCCACAGGGCTTGTGGAGCAGAGGGATATGCTGAAGATCGGGCTCCTCGTCGGTATCATCGGCCTTACGCTCAGCTATACGGTGCTGGTGGTAGCTGGCCGGCTCGGGATGCTATAGGCCGCAGGGGACGATACGGGCTATCGACTGTGAGGGGTGGGCTTTTGCCAATTCGGGGCTATTGGCTACCTTTGCCGCCAGCTTGGGGTGTCTTTTCACCCGTGATTCATGCAGCTCTGGGACAGCCTAGCCAGCGTATCGGCCAGCCATTCGGTGCTAACCCTCGGGTTTTTCGATGGGGTGCACCTCGGGCATCAAGCCCTGCTCCGCGAGGTGGTGGGCTATGCTCAGCAGCACCGTTGCCCTTCGGTGGTGGTTACGCTGTGGCCGCACCCTAGGATAGTGCTGGGCAAGGAACCCGGGGGATTCCACCTGATAAACGGGCTCAACTACAAGCTAGAGCTGCTGGAAGCTAGCGGGGTAGACGGCGTGGTGGTGCTGGAATTCACCCTGGAGTTGGCCCACCAGTCGCCTCTCGAATTCCTGCAGCGTGTGGTTGGCATGCCCAGTTGCCCACGGTGCATATTCATGGGCTACGATCATCGTTTTGGGCGGGGCGGAGCTGGTGATTTCACGGTGCTTAGCCAATTCTGCAAGCCCCTCGGCATAGATACCCGGCAAGGGCAGCCCCTGCAGCTCGATGGATTGGAGGTAAGCTCTACCCTGGTGCGCAGGGCGATACAGCAGGGCGACACTGAGTATGCTGCACGGTTGATGGGGCGCAATTTCAGCTTTCGGGGGACGGTGGCGCATGGGTTCCGGCTCGGGCAACGGATGGGGTTTCCCACAGCCAACATAGAGCCCTACGAGCCGTGGCAGCTAGTGCCGGGGCATGGGGTGTATGAGGGATGGTGCCAAATCCGCACGGACTCGGGGGTGGATCGTTTCAAGGCGGTGGTGAATGTAGGAACGCGGCCAACGGTGAGCAGTGGCCGGGCGGTGAGCATAGAGGCGCATCTGCTCGATTTTCAGGGCGATCTCTACGGGCAAGAGCTGGAGGTAGGATTCAACAGAAAGCTTCGCCCCGAGCTGAAATTCAGCAGTGTAGACGACCTCAAAATGCAGATAGCCAAGGATATAGAATGCGTGCGAACAGGGAGATAGCCCGCCATGCCGAGAAGAACAGCTAGAGCCCTGGGGGTGGCTAATGGGCAATCGCCCCTCATCCGCAGCTTGGCAGAGGGCGTAGAGGCTGGGTGCGATGAGGCTGGGCGTGGCTGCTTGGCAGGGCCGGTATTTGCGGCGGCCGTCTGCCTTCCCATGGGCTTTACGCATCCGTTGGTGCGCGATTCTAAGCAGCTAAGCCCCGCGGCCCGTGAGCAGGCGCGAGCGTTGATTGAGCGGTGTGCTATCGCTTGGCGTGTGTGCCGGGTAGACCCCAGGGTGATTGACGCTATCAACATACTGCAGGCCTCGGTGCTTGCCATGCAGATGGCGGTGGACGGGCTTCCTATTCGCCCCGATCTGGTGCTGGTAGATGGCAACTATTTCCGCCCGTTTGGAGGGTACACCTACCGCTGCGAGGTGAAGGGCGATGGGCGTTTCATCTCTGTGGCAGCTGCCTCCATTCTTGCCAAAACCCACAGGGATGCCTTCATGGAGCAGCTCGCGGCTGAGTACCCTGAGTACGGGTGGGGGCAGAATAAGGGCTACCCAACCGCGGCGCACCAGCAGGCAATAGCCGAGCGGGGTGTAACCCCTTGGCACAGGCTCTCATTCGGGCGTGGTGGAATACTATGCAGTGGGGCGGGGGACTGAACAGCCCAACGGATGCACACGGCACCCAAGCGTTTTGTTCTAGAGGGTTCGCTTTTAAGTGATTGAACCCATACGGAACTTTTGCCGAGGTCTTTAACGGCGTTCTCGGAGTTAAAAAAAGACACCCCCGAGAAATTAGCTCTCGGGGGCGTCCCTTTGTTCTGCGCCGGCTGCGAGCTAGTCTGCTCTCTGCTCTACTAGTTGAGCCGTTTTGGCATCGAAGGAGAGCTTCAGCTCCTGCTTGTCCTGCTTCACCTCTACGATGTACAGGTCTGTGCCATCGTTTTTTTCTACCCTATCCACGTCGTCTACCTGCCAGCTGGCGTACTCTGTGGCCTTGAGCGCCTCTTGGATATTGCCTGGGAGCTGCGCAGGGGTGAGTTCAGTCTTGGTCATCACCCAGCGGTTTTCGGAGTCGAAGTAGGCCTCGGCCTCCTGCCCTTCTAGGGTGAATTTCGCCTCGAACATGCCCTTCTCCATTTCCCACTTCACTGGCGTTGCCTCGGGGTACTTGGCCTTGAAAGCCTCTACTAGCTTAGCCGAGGGGGTTACGGGTTCATCGCCTTTCGGCATGCCAAACACCTGTGAACCTGCTAGTAGCGTAAGCCCCACTAGCACCACCATCTTCACCATTTTTTTGCTATTCATTGGTTTTTGTAGGTATTTAAATGGTTTACAATCGGTAGAATAACGCCGGGTTTTGTATAGTTGTTGCACCGGTTTTGCAACTTATTCATTCGGGGTTGGTTTTCAGCAGGTTGCTGGAGTTTGGGTTAGTTTGCCCAATCTTCGCGGTCGAGGGTTCTGTACTGTATGGCCTCTGCAATGTGCGAGGGGAGTATATCGAGTTCTCCTTGCAGGTCGGCTATAGTGCGCGATACCTTAAGGATGCGGTCATAGGCGCGGGCTGAGAGGTTGAACCGTTCCATAGCCGTTTTCATCATCTTCAGGCTCTCAGGGGTGAGCTGGCAGTAGCGTTGGAGCTGTGAGGAGCTCATCTGGGCGTTGCAGAATATCCCTTGGTCTGCAAAGCGGTTGGCCTGAATTTCGCGGGCTTTCTCAACGCGGGCGCGGATCTCAGCGCTGGATTCCCCCTGGGGCACTCTGGCGAGGTGCTCAAAGGGTACGGGCACTACTTCTACGTGTATGTCGATACGGTCGAGTAGAGGCCCGGAGATCTTGTTGAGGTATCGCTGCACCATGGCGGGTGTGCATACGCACTCCTTGGTTGGGTGGTTGTAATAGCCGCACGGGCAGGGGTTCATGGAGGCCACCAGCATGAATGAGGCGGGGTACTCTACCGTGCTTTTGGCACGCGATATGCAGATACGGCGTTCCTCTAGGGGTTGGCGCATTACCTCCAGCACTGTGCGCTTGAACTCTGGGAGCTCGTCGAGGAACAGTACCCCATTGTGGGCGAGCGAGATCTCGCCGGGTTGCGGATTGGTGCCTCCGCCCACCAGCGCCACGTCGCTTATGGTATGGTGGGGATTGCGGAAAGGACGTTCGGTCATCAGCCCCTTTCCGTGTGGCAGACGGCCTACCACCGAGTGGATTTTGGTGGTTTCCAGCGCCTCGCGTAGGGTGAGTGGGGGTAGTATGGTGGGTAGGCGTTTGGCCAGCATCGTTTTCCCAGCGCCTGGGGGGCCTACCATTATCAGATTATGCCCCCCGGCAGCAGCTACCTCCATGGCGCGCTTCACGGTTTCTTGCCCCTTCACGTCCTTGAAGTCGATGTCGTAGGCATTGCGCGATTGCATGAAATGGTCGAGCGAGCCGCCCTGCACGCGGGTTAGGGCGTCGTTTTTCCCAGAGAAGAACTCTACCACCCCCTTGAGGTCCTTGGCGGCGTATACCTCTAGCCCCTCTACCACCGCGGCCTCGTTGGCATTCTCCTCGGGTACTATTAGACGTTTGAACCCCTCTTCCTTCGCCTGGATGGCTATGGGCAGCGCGCCGCGTATGGGCTGGAGGGTGCCGTCGAGCGAGAGTTCGCCCATGATTACGCAGTCGGCTAGCCCTTGGTCTGGCAGCTGCCCGCTTGCCGCCATGATGCCGATAGCGAGCGGGAGGTCATAGGCAGAGCCCTCCTTACGGATGTCGGCTGGTGCCATGTTGATCACTATGGCCCGCCGGGGAAATGAGTAGTCATTGGCCGCGAAGGACGATCGTATACGGTGTTCGCTCTCCTTTACGGCGTTATCTGGCAGCCCCACCATATAGAGCTTGATGCCAGAGGTGAGAGCCACCTCTATGGAGATGGTTTGCGCCTGTATTCCCTGTACGGCGCTGCTGTAGGTTTTTACCACCATAGGGCCTAATGGGTTTCCCGTGGTTCGGGTGTGCTTTACTGCTTGGCCACGTGGCTTAGCATGTAGCCGAGCTTAGATTTGTCTTGGCTTCCGCCGGGTAGGTGCCCCGTCCAGGTGTGGAAGGCATTTGGTATGCCATCGTGTCCCGCGCGCCCTGGCACGGTAAGCTTCTGCTCTGCCAGAATCTGTCCGCTGTAGGTGATGTAGAAAGTGCAGACTACAGCCTCCTTGTTATCGTTGGTGAACTTGAGGACGAGGCGGCTGTTGGCCGATCCGGCATCGCGGGCCATGATATCTATTTTGATCCCGGTTTGCGGGCTTTTAGGCTTGGATGTAGCCTGCTTGGGCTGGGCAGGAGCCGTGGTTGGCTTTGCGGGCTTCTGCGCACGCTTTGCCTTGGCTTTCGGCTTGCCCTTCGGGGTGGATTTCTTGGGCGATGGCTTGCCTTTGGCGGGTGACTTTTTCCCTTTCTTGGGGGCGGGCTTAGGTTTCTGGGGATTCTTGGCGGGGGCTTTCTTGCTGGTCTTGGGCTTCTGCCTCTGCGGTGTTTGGGCTGCGGAGGGTGTAGCCAGCACCAGCGCGAGGATCGAGAGGAGATACAGGAGGCGTTTCATGGAGTGTCGAATGTTAGGATTTTGCGTGGGCAAAGGTAGTAAAACGTGGATAAATGGCCAAAAATAGAGGCCCATTGTATATTGTATTTTTTTGCCCTTTACTAAGCCATTCGGCCATCGAGGTGGCGCAGAGGTTTTAGTCGTTGGGAGGTGGGGTTATTCCCCCGTTCGCGAGGAAGCCTACCAGAATCTCTTCGGTGTATTTGGTTGCCGTTCGTAGGTCCATTTTGAGCTGTCCACCCGAGGCTTTCGGATGTCCTCCACCATTGAAGTAGCGCATGGCCAGCCGGTGAACCTCTACCCCAAAGCGGCTGCGGATGGAGACGCGCACGTTGCCAGTTTTCTTCTCGGTAAGCATCACGCTCACAAGCACCCCGGCTATCTTGAGCGGTTCGTTCACCAGCCCCTCGGTATCGCCAGCTTGGTAGCCGTATTCATCGAGTGAGAAACGGGTGAGTGGGATGATGGCGGCCTTCCCCCCTGCTATGATCTTCATTCGGCTGTAGAGCGCAAAGCCGTAGAGGCGCATTCGCCCTTCGCTGAAGCTGCCGTACACGTGGCTTTGAATGTCGGGCACATCGGCACCGCATTCTACCAAAGCCCCGCCCACCTCAAAGGTCCTGGGGCGGTCTACCGAGTAGCTGAATGAGCCTGTGTCGGTCATCAACCCCATGTAGAGGGCTGTGGCTATGGGGCGTGTAAGGCACTCCTTGCCCCAGAGGCGCTGCGCGAATTCATATACAAGCTCAGCTGTGGAGCTGGCGGGTGGGTAGGAGAAGTAGAGGTCGAACTCTTTGGTCGGGTAGTCATGGTGGTCTATCATCACCCTGGGCGCCTCTATTCGCTCGAGGATGGCGCAGAGCTGGGGATCTACACGGGAGAACGCATTGTAGTCGAGGCTAATGCAGAGGTCGTAGCTTGCGGCCTCTGTTCGGAAGCCCTCCGGGTCATCGTCAAACACCCTCAGCACCCCGCCATCCTCAATCCAGCTGTAGGCGGCTGGCACCCCGTTTGGCGATAGGCATGTGACCTCTTTCCCCATGGTTCTCAGCACTAGGCCTAGCGCGACCATAGAGCCTATGGCATCGCCATCGGGGCGGGCGTGGCAGGAGAGTAGTATGCGGGTGGCCCCTTGGAGGAGTTGGGTGAAAAGGTTGAGGGCCCAGGGGTTGAACACCGCCTGCACAGCTGCGTCGTCTCTCATGGTTAGCGGAATCGGATGTCGGTTATTACCTCCCGGCCCAGTTCCCGGTTGAGGTTATTGCGGATGATGTCACGGTTCATGTTGAACTCATTGCGGAGGGCGGCGTTGGAGAGGTGAACGGTGAGAACGCCCCGCTGGAGGGTGAATTCTGTGGTTGCATTCGTTACGAAGGGCGGGTAGATTCTCTGCCATAGCTTTGCGAGGGCCACGAGGTCCAGGTGCGTGCGGATGCCAGGGTACCAGCGTAGCAGGCTCTGGAGCACCTCGCGGGTCGTCATACCCTCGCTGCTATACTGCAGATCGTCGTCATTGGGCTCTTGCATGTCGTAATTCTTATAGATCGCGCTCCTTTTCTAGAGCCTTCCCCTGCACCCTGTACATGGCCCCCATGCCAGCCCACGGGGCGATGAGTGTAGATACCTGTTCAGCCTTGGTGTCGGTCAGGAAAATCTGCCCATAGTCGCCCTCCGCGAGTAGCTGGAGCAGGCTGGCGGCACGGTCGCCATCGAGCCTGTCGAATAGGTCGTCGAGCAGCAGGATGGGCGGGTACCCGCACCGTTCGCGTAGCAGGGCAAACAGCGCGAGCCGCAGCGCAATGGTAAAGCATTTCTGCTGACCTTGCGACCCTTCTCGGCGGATAGGTTCGCCATTGATACGTAGGTCCATCGTATCGCGTTGGGGACCTACTGTGGTGTACATCAGCGTTCTATCCTTATCCCAACTGCCACGGAGTAGCTGCGGGTAATCGGCATCGTTCAGCTGGCTTATGTAGCCTAGCGAGACCCTCTCGTCTGGAGCACCGATCTGGCTGTATATTTCAGAGAAAAGAGGATTTAGCCGTTCGCATAGCTGCATTCTCGCCTGGTGGATGGCCGTACCGAGCGGGGCTATCTGGGCATCGAGAGCCTCTAGCAGGGTAGGTTGGATGGCATCGTTTTTCAGGTAGGCGTTCCGCTGGGCTAGCGCGCGCTCGAGTGCAGTAAGGCTGGTGAGGTAGGTGGGGCTATATTGCGCTATGGCCACGTTCATAAAGCGTCGGCGGAGGTCGCCCCCATCGGCTATGAGGTCTGCATCGTGCGGGTAGCTAGCCACCAGGGCTTTCTGCCCAATGTGGTCTGATAGCCGTGGGCAGGGCTTGCCATCGTACTGCACGCTCTTTGCCCCTGTCAAGGGATTTCTTAGCCCTACCGTATGCTCTTGCCCCTGGTGGTCGTAACGTCCGAATAGGGTGAAAAACTCCTGCCCGTGGTGCACCGAGGCGCTGTCTGGCAGCCCGCCGGGACTCTTGCAGAGGCTGAGGTAGTAGACCATGTCGAGCACATTGGTCTTGCCCTGCCCGTTGGCGCCCACAATGGCATTGAGCCTTGGATGCCACAGGCAATCGCATTGCCGATAGCTTCGGAAATTCACCGCTTGAAGCTCTGCTAGGTACATGGATTTACTACCCCGATTATCAGCGGCAAAGGTAGCGATTTTGCCCATTTTTAAGCATCAAGAAGGGGAAAGAACACTTGATAGATGGCCTGCATAGACGACTTTTGCGAGATTCCCATTCCTCCCATAACCCCCTCTGCAGCCTCCCAATTCTCTTGTAAGTGCAACAATAGGAATGTTTTTTACGTATACCTTACTAAAGGGCATTGAATTAGCCCGGTTTTGGCGCAAGGGCCTAGTAGCGACGTGGCGTGCCGCATCGCGGTTATCAAAGAGCCGCGTTGCGGTTATAGGCGCATTGCGTTGCGGTTTTAGAAGTGTTGCATCGCGGTTATAGATGGCCACATTGCGCAGATAAAAATGCGCTGCGTTTAGAGAAGATGCTGCATCGTAATTTATATAAAGGGATTATGGATCCTCTGGAAAAAGAAGATTGCAGAGGTCTCTCATTATGATGTTGCAGTGCGTTAATAGTCAATGGAGTAATAGAATATCCTACAGACATGGAGAATGAGATATTGCATGCGTGCTACCAGCTCTGGAATGGGGTAGAGATCCCTAAGGTGGGGCTGGGGACGTGGTTGATTAGAGACGAGGCGGTGGCGCAGGCAGTGCGCAGCGCCGTAGAGTTGGGCTATAGGCATATAGATACCGCACAGGCCTATCTGAACGAGCGGGGCGTGGGCGAGGGGATTCGTACATGCGGAGTACAGCGAGGCGAGATCTTCCTGACCACCAAGCTCGCGGCCGAGATAAAGGAGTACAGGAGGGCGGTGGAGGCTATAGATGAGTCGCTCCAGCGCCTGGGGGTGGACTACATAGACCTTATGATAATCCACAGTCCCCAACCGTGGACTGATTTCCATGCGGGTGAGCATTTCTACGAGGGGAATCTGGAGGCCTGGAGAGCGCTAGAGGAGGCGTACAGTGCGGGGAAACTGAGGGCTATAGGGGTCTCGAACTTTGAGCGGGCCGATCTGGATAACATCCTGCAGCATGGCAGCGTGAAGCCGATGGTGAACCAGATTCTCGCCCATGTGGGCAATACGCCATTCGACCTCGTGGCGTACTGCCAAAAGCCGGGTATTCTGGTAGAGGCCTACTCGCCCGTGGCGCATGGCGCAATACTGGGGCATGAGGAGGTAGCCCGCCTGGCTGCGCATTACGGGGTGAGCGTGCCGCAGCTCTGCATTCGCTACTGCCTAGAGCTTGGGATGCTGCCGCTCCCGAAGACGGCGAATCCTGACCACATGCGGACTAATGCCTCGCTAGATTTCACCATAGCCCCGAGCGATATGGAGGTGCTGAAGGCCGTAGCCCCCGTGGTAGACTACGGTGAGGGCGGTAAATTCCCAGTATTTGGCGGTACGCTCTACGCGGATGGTAGGTTGGAGAAGGGAAACTACAAGCGGCGGAGCTAGAGCAAAAAGCTTCTGCTGGCGGGGGTGCAAAGCCCCGCCTTTTTTTTGCCAGTACGGCTAGGACCTCTGCAGGGTGCGCATAAATGATGCGGCGCGGGAAGGGAGGCCACTTGCGGGTGGGCGGGCAACTTTCGGCTAGCCCCTACAGCACCTCCCCGACCAAGAACGCAATAGCCAATCTCGCCAATCTCAGCTGCAAAGCCTACGGGAAATTCTTTATCACGACGCGGCACGCCGCGTCGCTACGGTCTTCGAGAAATGGAATTGCTTGATTGAAGTCCAGTTGCTTAAAACTTTTCATTGCGTGAAGGGGCTGAGGATTCCTCGTATAAATGACCCGTATGCGGGAGATTTTTTGCGGAGGTCACGGCAGGGAGACCGTAGGACGAGAAATAGAAATTTTAGCACATCTACTACTTGATTATCAATCGTCTATGTTGATTATTATGGAGCTTTGGACGTTCATTGGAATGCTTCTGTTTTAGGGGAAAGTCGGCAGCAGGGCGTAATTTGTAAGTATTCAAATGTAGGTCTTATTGTATTGTTTTATAGGTGTTTGTGATTTATTTTCAATCTAATTAACATGGATTTAAGGGTTTGGCTCAGATTTTGGCGGTGGGGGTTGAATAATGTTGCGAGAATTTGGGTAACTTAGCGGTGTGAAATGGTGGGAGTGAAGAACGAGCTTGCAGGCATTAGGATAAAGAAAACTCAAACGCATACGGCTATGATGACGAGCGATCAGTATCTGGAAAGCTTGAGGAAGATGGACCTCAAGATCTACATGTTCGGAAAACGTGTGGAGAACTGGGTGGACAACCCGATAATCCGCCCATCCATCAATTCGGTGGCCATGACCTACAAGTTGGCCCAGATGCCCGAGTACGAAGAGCTGATGACAGCCACCAGCAACCTCACGGGCAAGAAGATCAACCGGTTCTGCCACCTCCACCAGAATGCGCAGGACCTGGTGAACAAGGTGAAGATGCAGCGCCTGATGGGGCAGAAGACTGCTGCTTGCTTCCAGCGCTGCGTGGGTATGGATGCCTTCAACGCCATCTACTCCACCACCTATGAGATGGATCAGAAGTACGGCACCGAGTACCACAAGCGCTTTGTGGACTACCTGAAGTTCGTACAGGAGGGTGACCTCACGGTGGACGGCGCAATGACCGACCCCAAGGGGGACCGCGGTCTATCGCCCAGCCAGCAGAAGGATCCAGACATGTTCCTCCACATTGTGGAAGAGCGTCCAGACGGTATAGTGGTGCGCGGTGCGAAGGCTCACCAGACCGGGGCTTGCAATAGCCACGAACACCTCATAATGCCTACCCTCGCCATGAAGGAAGAGGATAAGGACTACGCAGTGTCATTCGCCATAGAGAGCGACGCGAAGGGCATCATGATGATCTACGGTCGCCAGAGCTGCGATACCCGTAAGCTCGAAGAATTCCACAGCATGGATGTGGGGAATAGCGTGTACGGTGGCCAAGAGGCTTTGGTGGTGTTCGACAATGTGTTCATCCCCTGGCATCGCGTGTTCATGTGCAAGGAGTGGGACTTTAGCGGGATGATGGTAGAGCGCTTTGCGGGCTACCACCGCCAGAGCTACGGTGGATGCAAGGTGGGCGTAGGCGATGTGCTGATAGGCGCTGCTGCCTTGGCTGCCGACTTCAATGGGGTGCCGAAGGCTAGCCATATCAAGGATAAGCTCATAGAGATGATCCACCTCAATGAGACGCTCTACTGCTGCGGTATCGCCTGCTCTTCGGAGGGGCATCCTACCAAGGCTGGGAACTATGAGATCAACCTGCTGCTGGCTAACGTCTGCAAGCAGAACGTAACCCGTCTGCCCTATGAGATAGCCCGCCTAGCCGAGGATATCGCGGGTGGTTTGATGGTTACGATGCCCTCGGAAGCCGACCTGCGCAGCAAGGAGGTTGGGCATATAGTAGATAAGTACCTCCGCGGGGTGTACACTGTGGACACCGAGGCTCGTCTGCGTATCCTCCGCCTGATAGAGAATATGACGCTGGGGACGGCTGCGGTAGGCTACCGCACCGAGTCGATGCACGGTGCTGGTTCGCCCCAGGCGCAGCGTATCATGATATCGCGGCAGGGCGACCTAGAGGGCAAGAAGGAACTCGCCCGCGTGATAGCCCGCGTGAAGAAAGATGGCAAGGTAGAGGAAGACAGCAACAAGGGCGCCACGGCGTGGAAGTAGTCCATAGCGCTGAGCGAAAATATGAAACGGGAGGCCACCTGGCCTCCCGTTTTCGTTGGAGGGAGGGGGCTGAAAAAGAGCGGACGTAATGCGATTTTTGGCAATCTGAGACCTCTGTAAAAGTTCCAGTATGGGTTTAATCTTTTGCAGGGAGCTTCCCCCTTCTTGCGGGCAAACCATTTTCAATCATGCAATTCCATTTCTCGAAGACCGTAGCGGCGCGGCGTGCCGCGTCGTGATAAAGATCTTGCCATAGGGGCGATGCTGTGAGGACGCAGTCCAGTTGCTCGCCCACCCGCGAGTGCTCGCTCTTATTCGCATTGAAAGGGCCGCTGCGCACTGACCTTTTCCAGTAGCCTCAATATGGAAAATCCCCTATATTCGCGGTGTGGTTCTTGCGGGCGTGGCGAATGGCGTTGGAGCGTCGAGTGTTTGTTGTAATCAACCCAAAGGGGAGAAAGATGGAAAACTGTACGGCTAATCGGGTAGATAGCCCATTCGGTACGATACGGCATGCGGAGGTATGCTCTCCTGCGTGCATGCGCTGTTGGGTTCTCCTAGCACTATGCCTATTCGCGCTGGTGGGGCTGGGGGCTAAATCCTATGGGTATGCCATGCGTGATTCTACCGTTGCGGCAAGCGCTGTGGTGCTGGATGCCCACACGGGTAACCCTCTTGCATATGCCACGGTGTACTGCGTAAGGGATGCGCGTAAGGGGACGGTCTCGAACATGCACGGGTGATTCATGCTGAAGGGGCTGCTGTCTACCGATTCGGTGGCCGTGGCCATGATAGGCTATGAGAGAGGTGTCTTTCCTGTGGAGCAGTTGAGGGATAGCGGCTCGGTGATTCCGCTGGCGACTAGCGTAGTGGAGATAGACTCGGTGGTGGTGGTCTCTAAAGGGCTGTTGACGGAGATACTTGAGAGCATGAAGGGTTCATTCCCAGAAAATTACCCGATGCTCAGAGGGGTGCTACGCAAGCAGGTGGCCGAGGAGGGGAAATGCGTGTTCATGGGCGAGTGCGAGGTGGTGTGCGCCAACCAGAAACCCTACGAGATCGATCCACGGGTGCGTATTGAAAACCCTGTAATCACGAAGAACGAGGCGACAGATGGATATCTGGTTAGCCTAAATCTGAATAGCAACCTATCACTCTACCCAAATCTCTGGGTGCTAGAGGATACAGCGCGTCGGGACGAATTCGAGTGGCATGTACAGGTGGCGAGGACTTCGGAAGGGGCGGGGCGGATGTACCGATTGCACTACCGAAAGCAGCGGGATGGGAGGCTTGTGGATCAGGGTGAGATAAGCTATGACGCAGAGGAAAAGGCCGTGGTGCGGGTGGAGCGTGAGGTGGAGGTTCGCCTGATGAAGGCGTGGTACATCCGCCGAATGTCATTATCAGATGGTTGGGCTAAGCAGCTTCTCGTCTACCGAAAACACCCGGGCGCAGCAGGAAAGTACGTCCTCCACTACTCGCGGACAGACATGGGGGTAACCTACACGGCCAAGGGGCATAGCCCGCTGCGCTACGTATTTTCTGGCGATTTCCTAGTGACTGACGTGGGGCCGCAAGGAGGCAAACCACCCCGCAAGAAGCCCAACTTTGACCCCTTGATGCCGAATAGGAAGCTGCCGGTGGTGGAGCAATCGGCACTGCGGGTGATACCGCCAGACTATGAGTGAAGGGCTGGTGGAGCGCCTAGCCCGAGGCACTCTGGAGTACTGCCATCAGTTGGAGTATGCAGACGTGGTGGTGGAGAAGGAGTTTGTGGCGAAAACGCATGGGATTTATTTCGCATTCCCCATGCTATTCGCCGGAACGTATGCGGGGGTGGAGTTCTTGGTACGGTAAGGCCGTAAACGGAAGAGGAATAGGGTTTTAACGCAATACGATGTTGCGCGCATAGCACCCAGGATCTTGCATCTATTTACAGGCCATTGGTCGATTATTCTCAGGGTTTCGTCCTTTTGCTGAATTCTGTTTGAATACTTGGAAATAATTGTCTAACTTTGCGGCGAGTTCAGTAGGAGATTGCGGGAGAGGATGGTGCAGGAGGGGGCGTGCAGAGCCCTCTAGAGGTTAATTTTTGCGTACATGGTTGAAATATAATACTAAAGCGATATGAGCTGGGAGCAGGAGTACAAGGCGCGCCTATGCAGTGCCGAAGAAGCGGTAAAGTCGATAAAGAGCGGCAATAGGGTGGTGCTAGGGCATGCGGCAGGCATTCCGGTAAGGATTCTGGATGCGATGGTGGCCAATGCCAACGCCTACACTGATGTTGAGGTGGTGCACATGTTCACCCTAGGCGATGGGGCCTACATGGCGCCGGGCATGGAGAAGCACTTTCGGCACAATGCGCTCTTTGTAGGGCCTAACTCCCGCAAGGCGGTGGAGGAGAAAAGGGCCGATTTCACCACGGTATTTTTCAGCCAAATACCACGGCTCTTCACCAGCGGGGCTATGCCAGTAGACGTGGCCATGGTGCTGCTGAGCAAGCCGAATGCTGACGGCTACTGCTCCTTTGGCGTATCGTGCGACTACAGCAAGCCGGCCTGCGAGAATGCCAAGGTTATACTGGCCGAGGTAAGCCCTAACATGCCATGCATTGAGGGCGGTGATAACCTCATACACATCTCCAAGATCACCCACATAGTGGAGTCAGACACCAAGCCTTTCGTCCTGCCTAAAGGCAAGATCGGCGAGGTGGAGAAGGCCATAGGTGCCCACTGTGGAGAGCTGGTAAAAGATGGCTCTACCATGCAGCTGGGCATAGGTTCTATTCCAGACGCAGTGCTGCTCTCGCTTACCAATAAGAAGGATCTCGGAATCCATACCGAGATGTTCTCCGATGGCATCGTAGAGCTTGTGAAAGCCGGGGTGGTCAATGGTCGAAAGAAGACGCTACACCCAGGCAAAATGGTGGCTACATTCCTTATGGGGGGGCAGGAACTCTACGATTTTGCCAACAATAACCCCGAGGTGCTCATGTTCCCGTGCGACTACGTGAACGACCCCCAGGTGATAGCCAAGAACTCCAATATGGTATCGATCAACTCCTGCCTAGAGGTCGATCTTCAGGGGCAGGTGGTGTCAGACACCATCGGGCTGCGCCAGTACAGCGGTGTTGGGGGGCAGCTAGACTACGTGCGGGGCGCAAGCATGGGGCACGGGATATCGATAATGGCTATGCCTAGCACGGCGGCTAAAGGAACAGTGTCGCGCATTGTACCCTTCATCGCGAACGGAGGGGCGGTAACCACCTCGCGCAATGATGTGGACTACGTGATAACAGAGTTCGGCATCGCTCGCCTCTGGGGTAAAACCATGCGCCAGCGTGCTAAGGAACTCATCGGCATTGCCCACCCAGATTTCCGCGGGCAGCTGATGGAAGAGTACAACAAGCGCTTCTAACCGAGAGTTTCACATTCGTTTAATAATATTTCATAGGAGGGCAAGGCTATGCAACTGCTAAAGCTCAAACCAGTAATCCACAAGTTCGACACCTTTGGTGAATTTGCCAAAGAGTTCAACCTCAATGAGAAGGATCTTCTCATAACCAACGAGTTCATCTACAAGCCCTACATGGAGGCTCTTGGGCTCAAGTGTAACTTCATCTTCCAGGAGAAGTACGGGCTGGGTGAGCCGAGCGATGAAATGATGAATGCTATCCTTGCCGAGGCGAAGAAGAAGCCCTTCGAACGGGTTATCGCAGTGGGTGGTGGCACCATCATCGACACGGCCAAGCTATTCTGCCTGAAGGGGGTAGACGACGTGGTCAAGGCCTTTGAGCGCTCAATACCCATAGTGAAGGAGAAGACCCTGCTTATAGTGCCCACAACCTGTGGTACGGGGAGCGAGGTAACCAACATCTCGATTGCAGAGATTAAGAGCAAGCACACCAAGATGGGGCTGGCTGATGATCAAATCCTAGCCGACTCAGCCATACTAATCCCCGAGCTGCTCAAGGGGCTACCGTGGAAACCCTACATCTGCGCATCCATCGACGCGCTGGTGCACGCCACAGAATCCTTCGTATCGCCTAAGGCCAACTACTACACCCGCGTATTCTCCAAGAGCGCGGCAGAGATGATCCTAAAGGTCTTCAAAGTGCTTGCGAAAGACGGCCAAGAGGCACGCCACAAGTTCCACGAGGAGATGTTGGTAGCAAGCAACTTCGCTGGTATCGCCTTCGGCAATGCTGGTGTGGGTGCTGTGCATGCGCTCTCGTACCCATTGGGTGGCACCTACCACGTGCCCCACGGCGAGTCGAACTACCAGCTCTACACCGCGGTGTTTGATGTGTACCTGGCCAAGCAGCCCAAGGGTTCTATTGAGGGCTTGAACCGGATACTGGCAGATAATCTGGGCTGCAGCACCGATAAGGTGTACGTAGAGCTGGACAACCTGCTTAGCAAGCTGCTGGCCAAAAACAAGCTGCGCACCTATGGCATGACGGAGGCCGACATTGACGGGTTCTCTGACAATGTGCTCAAAACCCAGCAACGTCTGCTGAACAATAACTACGTGCCGCTGAGCCGCGAAGAAATACGTGGTATCTACCAGCGTCTGTGGTAGAAATTGGTGAAAACACCGTATGGGCATACACTTTTCGTTTGCCTGTACGGTGTTTCCATTTTCCAGAAGGAATTTTAATTTGCAAATAAATTTTCAAAAGCAAAGGAAGCGATGACGATTGCAGAAATGGTGGCCAAGGCCCGGGTGGCGCAGGCAGAATTCGAGAAGAATTTTGATCAGGCCAAAACCGATGCGGTAGTGCGCGAAATCGGCAAGACCGTATTTGACAATGCTGAGATGCTGGCCAAGATGGCGGTGGAAGAAACCCGCATGGGCGTATATGAGGATAAGGTGGCCAAGAATAAGGGGAAGGCGCGCGGTGTTTGGTACGACCTCAAGGGCAAAAAGTCTATGGGCGTGCTGAGCGTAGATCCTGAAACCGACCTTATCACCATGCTCAAGCCTGTGGGGGTAGTAGCAGCCATTACGCCAACCACGAACCCGATAGTGACCCCAATGTCCAAGTCGATGTTCGCGGTTAAGGGCAAGAACGCCATTATCGTAGCGCCACACCCGCGCTCCAAGAAGTGCACGGCGAAGACCATTGAGCTGATCAATAAGGCCATTGCCAAGTTTGGGGTGCCGAAAGATCTTATCCAGGTGATTGAGGAGCCCTCTATACCCCTCACGCAGGAGCTGATGGCCAGCTGCGATGTGGTGCTGGCCACGGGCGGTATGGGCATGGTGAAAGCTGCCTACTCCTCCGGTAAGCCTAGCTACGGTGTGGGTGCAGGTAACGTGCAGGTGATTATAGACCGTGGGGTTGACTACGACAAGGCGGCTGCCACCATTATTAAGGGGCGTATTTTCGACAACGGTATCATCTGTAGCGGCGAGCAGAGCTTCATCTACCCGAAGGATGAGAAGGCGAAGGTGTTCGACGCATTCAAGAAAAACGGAGCCTATATAGTGGCGGATGCCGACCATGATAAGGTGGTGAATGCCCTCTTTGAGGATGGGCATATTGCTGGCGATGTGGTAGGGCAGTCGGTGCAGTTTGTGGCCAAAAAGGCAGGGTTGAACGTGCTGGCCGATGCTCGTGTAATAGTGGTAGAGGCTAAGGGTGTTGGTGCGCAAGATCCTATCTGCAAGGAGAAGATGTGCCCAGTACTAGCGGCCTTTGGCTACGATAAGTTCGAGGAAGCGATCCAGATTGCCAAGACCAACCTCCTGAACGAGGGCAATGGGCACTCTGCCGGTATCCACTCGAACAATGAGGAGCATATCCGCATGGTGGGCGAAGGCCTTACCGTATCGCGCGTGGTGGTGAATGCTCCCGTTTCCACCACGGCGGGCGGTGCTATCGGCAGCGGCCTGGCGGTGACCAACACCCTCGGTTGCGGTACTTGGGGGAACAACACCCTGAGCGAAAACCTTACCTACAAGCACCTGCTCAATACCACCCGGGTAGCGCGCATCTCTCCCAAGGTGCACCAGCCTACCGATGAGGAGCTGTGGGGCTAGCCTAAGGTTGTAGGATTTCGATAGAAAAAGAGCGGCGTAAAGCCGCTCTTTTTTTTTCACACTGCACATCTCTCTGGTATGAAAACTCTGCAAAAGTCCCGCGTGGGGTCAATCTTTTATAGGGGCGCAGTCCACGTTTCCTGCCCTCCCTTCTGCCTGTTTTGCCATTACAGCTCTAGCACCACCTCTTCGGGCTTGTCTTTCACCATAACGGTTCTCTCTAGCTGATGGTTTAGCGCCCCGGTGCACCGTAGCGAGTAGGTTTTGTTTTTCTCCACCATAAAGGTTAGCACGTCGTTCTCATCCTGCCGGGCATTGGAGGTGCGCCCGCCGCCGATCTGTTCCCCATTGCAGAAGATGTCCACATTCACCGCCACCCGTTCCAGATTTCCCAGGTTAGCGCAGGTACGCGATACAGCCCGAACACGGAGGGGTACGTGCTTGCCGTCGTGCAGCTTGGCGTTCAGGTCGGAGTTGGCCAAGGCAATGTAGCGAGGCGTTACGTTCAGCGCGGGTACGTAGGTTATGGTGCTGTCCCACACCAGGGGGAAGCTCTCGCCGGTAGGCTTGAACGATGAGGCCCATATTGCGTGTGCCCTGTCATTGGCATCGGCCTTGCCGGCATCGGGTAGGAACCATGCGCGGTCTAGCGTATCGGGGTAGTACTCCGTGAAGTGCCATTGGCCACCCGCCCAAACCTCGCACCAGTTGTGGTTGCCGCGGTTGTCATGCCAATTCGCGGTGCCAGCAATGCGCGCAGGGATACCCACGGCGCGCAGGGCGTCTACTAGCAGTATCGAAAGCCCGCTGCACGAGGCCATGCCCTGCCGCATCGACTCGCTGGGGTTCTGGTCGGGTTTTTCGCGGGCCGTGTTGTACTCCACCTTCACCGCCTGGGCTATATTCCTGTTCACAGCCATTATGGCCTCCTCTAGGGTTCGGCATGTGTCTACGTAGGGCGTGAAGAGATGGTAGAGCTGCTCGCGCCATTGGTCTCGCTCCTCATTCAGCACCGCGTAGGGGAGCACATCGTTCAGGAATATAGAATCAGGCACTTCCCTTGCCCAGGCAAAGCGGTTGCGAGCCTCGTAGGCCAGCCCTACGTTTGCCAACAGATCATCGCTGCGCATGGATTCTAGGTCTCGCTGTGGCATGTAGGCTATAAGGAACGCTACCCCCTTGCGCGTGGCGGGTGTAGCATTTTTCAGCGCGTTTTCTAGCTCGGGGCGGTTGCTGCCAGCCTTCACTAGGGCTGAGTCTACCAGCGCCCTGTAGCCGCTCGGCAGCCCGGGAAATTCTGTACACGAAGCCAACAGCACTGCCGCTAGCATGGCGATGAGAAACGCAGTTCTATTCATGGGGAAATATTTTTTTGAACGTTCTAATCCCTATATTTGCCTGCGAATTTAGAAAAAATTTCCGTACCCCTGTAACTTTTTGCGCTGTCCCCCGTCATACATGCAGAAAAGGCGATTTGACCAGTGACAGCACACGCCGTAGCATATGACCTCTAAGGAGTACAATAGGCTGGTAGACAATGAATCGGACTCATTGTTCCGGTTTGCACTCCGTGTGCTTGCTGATGCTACGGCAGCCGAGGATGTGGTGCAAGAGGCATTTACACGGCTCTGGGAACGGATAGATACGGTAGAAAGCGGCAAAGGGAAATCCTACCTGTTCACCACAGGGTATCACCTCGCGATAGATCTGATTCGGAGCAGAACGGAAAGGGTGGATATGGAGGCGCACGGGGCGTTGTATGAGCCCTTACCTCCAGACATTCGCAAGCGGCTCGATGAGGGGCTTGCGCTACTCCCAGAGGTGCAGCGGTCTGTGATTCTCCTGCGCGACTACGAGGGCTATAGCTACGAGGAGATCGGCAGTATGGCGAGCCTTTCAGAGATGCAGGTGAAGGTGTATATCCACCGGGGTCGCGCCTTCTTGAGACGATTTTTAGGCGAGTTGAGCGATTTGATTTGATATGAAGCGATATAGAGGTAATAGTTCGAATCCTGATCCTGAAGCCTTGGAGCGCCTGCAGCGCGCCGGGCTTGGATTGGAGGAGGCCTTGCAGCTTCATAGCACGCTGGAGGCCGAGGAGCAGGCGGAGCAATCAGCCCTAGCCGGACGAACCAGCACCGCACCAGTATGTAGCGAACGCCTTCGCGCTGCGCTGCGCCATCCGGGGGTAGGCGGCAATCATCCATTGTCCTACTTTGAGGAGCTCTGCCTTAGGGAGATGGACGGAGAACTCTCCCCAGAGGAGCGAGCAAAGCTCGAGAGGCTTTGCGGCGAGTATGCGATATATGCCCGGCGGAGGGCCGTATTGGAACGGATAGTATTCCGGCCCGATACAACGATAGTCTACCGGCAGAAGGCCAGCTTAAAGCGCGGAGTGTTCACGTGGCGTACAGGGCTGGTGAGCAGGGTAGCGGCGGCGGCAGCCATTGTGATTGGGGTTCTCATCCCGGGAGCTACCAGCCTTTGGAATACCGCCATTCAGCCAGCAGCCCGTTTTTCCGTAGCTTCAAAACCAGAGAGTACCCCGCGGGTAGAGGCGGTATCTCCCATGCCTGCGGTTGGCGAGAAGGGGGCAGAAGGAACGGGAATGGCGAGCGGAATGGCTAGCCAGGGCGTTCTCCCTGTTGCGTCCCAGCTGGCCATGAGCCTACAGGGTGGAGGCTCTGGGAATTTGCCCGATTCCCTGCCGTTGGAGGAACGAATCCAAGATTCCACAGTGCTTGCGGTAGCTGATACTGAGCAAGCGGTGGAACGGGTGGTTCGCCTGGCGCCACAGCTCGGGGTTAGCACGCAGCCGTTGCCCATGGTGGCCTCTGCCACGGTGGAGCCTGCAGAGGGGTTCTATTGGTATCCTACCGATTGGGAGGCGTACTACCTGCAGCAGGAGCTGGCTGAGATAGAGCAGTACAATCCACCCCCTGCGCCCAGAGCGAGCCCATTGAGGAGCTTCTTGGCATACCTCGCGCAACGGAATGGATACCAAAGATGAATTATCTTACTTTTCTATCTGATTATAAATAATTTCCCGAGACTCTATCTTGCTTGCCATAGGGTTTATGTCTCGTGTAAAGAAGAGGGTTGCAGCTTATGCAGCTCTCTTTTTTTATGCCAACATCCAAAGGGTGCTCATCTGCCTATGGGGGCTTCTGCGCGGCGATTATTCTTAGGATTTTGCAAAAACTTTGAATATGCGCCATTGCCATTGGCAGAGGAGTCCTTTTGCCATCTTGTTACTAGAACGAATTAGAACCAATCGCTTACATTGAATGGAGGCCATGGCGAGGCGGCGCGGCGTATCGTTTATCCCGGTTTCGCCAAGGCCTCATTGTGGATAGCCGCCCGGTGATACCCATGCCTCGGGAAGGTGTAACGATGCCGCACCAGTCGATTCTTCGCCCTACCTTCGCCCTACCATCGCCCTACCTGCGTCGCTTCATGTTCGGATTTCGTAGCGAAATCCGAACATGAAGCGACGCAGGTAGGGCGATGGTAGGGCGAAGGTAGGGCGCATGTGCAACGCTGGTATGGTGGAAGTTGCAAGGTGAAGGAGAAAAAATCTGCCCAGGTGCATTTCAAATTACGCGAAAAAAAGACTACATTCGCGGCGTAATCTCTCCGGTGAGGGGGAGAGTCCCAGCGCGCAGGAGTTCGGGAGAACATATCGTATAGGATAGGTGAAAATGGATAGTAAACGGGTTCGCACAGCGCTCATATCGGTATACCACAAGGAGGGATTGGAAATCCTTCTGGATGCGCTCGGGCGGCTAGATGTAAAGATCCTATCGACAGGCGGGACCTACGACTGGATGGCGAAGCAGGGCTACCAAGCCACTAGGATTGAGGATCTTACTGGGTTTCCGTCTATACTCGGCGGTAGGGTAAAAACCCTTCACCCCAAGGTGTTCGGCGGTATACTGGGGCGTCCTTCGCTGGAATCTGACCAGCTCGACATGGATGCGTATGGCATAGATCCCATCGATATGGTGGTGGTGGATCTTTACCCTTTCGCGGAAAAGCTCCAGCAGGAGGGGATAGAGCACGCTGCCGATTCGCAGGACGAATTTATTGAGCTTGTGGATATAGGGGGAGTATCGTTGCTGCGCGCGGCGGCCAAGAACTACCAGGAAATCCTCTCGGTATGCCAACGGGACGAGTACCCCATGGTGGCCGAGATGCTAAGCGCGCAGGATGGGATAACAACCCTGAGGCAGAGGGCGCTACACGCTAGGCGCACCATGCAGGAGGTGGCTCGCTATGACCTGGATATTGCTACCTTCTACTCCACGGCCATCCAGAACACCGCGGATCGGAAAGGTGAAAAAGGCAGCAGCTCCAGCCAGAGCCAGCAGTCGCTAGAGCTCCCGAATAAGTCTAAACAGGTGTTTGTTAAGGCGTTAAGCTCCGATAGCGTATTCCCGCTCCGGTATGGCGAGAATCCCCACCAGGCTGGGAGCTTCCTCGGGGATCTGTCTACGTGCTTCACCCAGCTGTCGGGCAAAGATCTGTCATATAACAACCTACTCGACATTGATGCGGGCTGGCACTTGGTAGAGGATATTGAAACCGCATACACCGTGGGCATCATAAAGCACGGCACTCCCTGCGGGCTAGCGTCTTCAGACACGGTGCTCTCGGCCTTTGAGCTGGCGTTGGCTGGCGACCCGGTGTCGGCCTTTGGCGGCATCATCATTACCAACGGAACTGTAGACTCCACCACGGCCCAGGCGCTCGATCGGCTGTTCTTTGAGGTTTGCCTAGCCCCCAGCTATTCGCCCGTGGCATTAGAGATCCTCTCAAAGCGGAAGAATCGGATTCTGCTGCAGCGGGTTCCTGGGGCGATTTCGCAGCCTGTGCAAATACGGACAGCACTCACAGGGGTTCTGGTTCAACAGCCAGACACTGAACGCTATGAGAATGGGCTCGGGCACTGTGTAACCGAAAAACAGCCCACCGAGGAGCAGCTGCGCTCGCTACGCTTCGCCATGCTGGCCGCCAAGCATTGCAAGAGCAATGCCATAGCCATAGCTAAGGGGCGGCAGCTCATAGGGTGTTCGGCGGGTGAAACCAGCCGTGTAGACGCTGTGCGGCACGCCATGGAGAAGGCCGAGCGGTTCGGATTCTCGCTCAAAGGGGCGGTGCTGGCCTCAGACGGGTTCTTCCCGTTCAGCGACTCGGTGGAGATGGCGATGGACAAGGGAATTTACACCTTCGTGCAGCCAGGGGGCTCCGTGCGCGATGGGGATAGCATAGCGGCCTGCAACGCCCGGTGGGGTATCATGGTGTTCACTGGGAGGCGGCACTTCAAGCACTAAAAGTAAGCAGAGACCATCCGCACCGCCAGCGTCCTAAAATGGCGAATGGCTCGAGGCGGAAACTACGATTCTAATTTGGATTCGGATATAACAGGAGGAACGCTAGAATAGGGTATGGGAATGTTCTCATTCTTCACGCAGGAGCTGGCCATAGACCTTGGCACTGCGAACACCATTATCATCTACAATGATAAGATCGTGGTGGATGAGCCATCAATAGTGGCCATGGATCGCACTACGGGCAAGCTGATCGCCATAGGTCGGCAGGCTCGGCAGATGCAGGGTAAAACGCATGAGCATATCTACACTGTCCGCCCGCTGCGCGACGGCGTGATTGCCGATTTTGACGCTGCGGAACAGATGATCCGTAGCATGATCAAGCTCATAAATAAACGTAGCAGGCTCTTCAAACCCGCGCTGCGCATAGTGATCTGCATCCCCAGCGGGAGTACGGAGGTTGAGATCCGTGCGGTGCGCGACAGCGCGGAGCAGGCCGACGGGCGCGATGTATACATGATCTACGAGCCTATGGCAGCTGCGCTCGGTATAGGGCTCGATGTGGAGGCGCCCCAGGGCAACATGGTGGTAGATATCGGGGGCGGAACTACCGAAATCGCGGTTATCGCGCTCGGCGGCATCGTGTGCAACAAGAGCGAACGCATAGCGGGCGATGGGTTCACGGCTGATATCCAGGCCTACATGCGCCGGCAGCATAACATAAAGATCGGAGAACGGACGGCTGAGGACATCAAGATAGCCGTGGGGGCAGCCCTAGCAGACCTGGAGAATCCCCCAACAGACTTTATCGCCCACGGGCCAGACCTCATGTCTGCCCTCCCGATAGAGGTCCCCGTAAGCTACCAGGAAATTGCGCACTGTCTAGAGAAATCACTGAGTAAAATAGAGACCGCCATCATCTCTGTGCTCGAGCAGACGCCCCCAGAGCTCTACGCAGACATCGTAAAGAGCGGAATCTACCTGGCAGGTGGGGGAGCGTTGCTAAGAGGGTTGGACAAGCGGCTATCAGACAAGATCAAGATCCCCTTCATCGTGGCAGAAGACCCTCTGCATGCGGTGGCTCGGGGAACTGGTATCGCCCTAAAGAACGTGGAGAACTGCGCCTTCCTTATGAGGTAGTGCGCTCACCGCGGGTGCTGATTCTGATGCCCGCCTCTTCCGCTGGCTACGGAGAACGGAGGCTTTACCCTAAGGTTAGCTCTTGATAACCAGAAGGGAAGAGGGAGGATATTCAGCAGCACCCCATGATGGGAATGCAGAAAAAAGCATAAGCGGGCGAACGGATCTTCACCATACATCTATCCAATGGCAATGCTCCATGTCCAGTAGTGATGCAGCATTCCAGCACGTTCAGACGAAATACGGCACGCTGCGTTGCTACTAGCAGAAAGCTTATTTTTCAGCCCTTTCCGTATAGAAATATTGCGATTACGCCCTTGGTGCAGGCAAAGCCGAGCAAGACCTCATAGCAGAATTCCTGCCTACGCCAAAGGGTGAATCTCCGTTGGGATCTCGGCACTATGAACACCCTCCTGCGGCTCTTACGCCGCTATAGGAATGTACTCTACTTTCTGCTGCTGGAGTGCGTGGCTCTGCTGCTCCATACGCAGTTCAGCTACACGCAGAAGGCCCGCATAGGAGCTCTGATGAATGGGGTGGAGGCCTACGCAGAAGACAGGGCATCGGCCATGCGCAGGTACACCGACCTGGAGGGGGAGAATGCCCGCTTGGTGGAAGAGAATATCGCCCTGCGGAATGCGCACGAGCGGCTTCGCTACATGCTCAGCAGGCAGAGGATCACCGATAGCAGCGCCAATGGGCAATTCTGCTACCACACCGCCCACGTGGTGAACAATACCGTGAGCCTCCCCCGCAACCTTTTCACCATAGACCGTGGCCGGGCCGATGGCATACATGATGGTATGGGGGTGCTGGCCTACGGGAATGTGGTGGGCATAGTGGTAGCCGTGGCGCCGCACTACTCTAAGGCCATCTCGCTGCTCAATAAGGATCTGCGGATATCGGCCCGATTATCGCGAACTGGCTACTTCGGCTCTGTGGGCTGGGACGGCGCGAGCTACCGAACGGCACTGCTTGCAGAGATACCCAACCATGTGGATGTAAGGGCTGGCGATACCGTGGTGGCCAGCGGCTACTCTGGCATATTCCCGCCCGGTGCTCCCATCGGCTACGTGGAATCTGTGCTGGTGGAAGGGGGCGACTTCAAAGTGGCGCAAGTACGGCTTGCGGTAGATTTCATGCGGCTCGAACATGTAACCGTGGTGGAGAATAGGCAGCGAAACGAGCTCGATTCTCTACAGGATAATACCCAAGTCCATGCAGAGTAGATTTTGGCAATTCGCAATCCTGCTGGTACTCTGCCTAGTGGCCCAAGGGTTGATATTTAGCAATGTGGAGATCCGCGGATTTCTCATGCCATTCCCTTACGTGATAGGCATTCTGCTGCTGCCCGTAGAGCTTCCCAGCATTCTAGTCCTCACCGTCGCCTTCTTCCTTGGGCTTGGGGTAGACGTAGAATCATCCACGCTGGGGCTTCATGCCGCTGCAACTACAGCCATGGCGTTTGCCCGCCCGTGGGTTATCGACAGGCTGCAGACCCAGCAGGTGCGAGACAAGCGGCTAGTCCCCTCGCTCCAACGCATGGGTTTTAGCTGGACGCTCCGCTACACCATCCTACTTGTGCTTCTCCACCACTTCGTACTCCACTACCTGGGAGGATTCCCCCTCGAGTCGTTCCTCATCACTACGCTTAAGGCTATCGGCAATTCTCTGCTTACCACGGCCATTGTGCTGGTGGCCGAACTCTTTCTGTTCCCACTACCCAAGGTGCGAAATAGGAGCTACTAAATGGCACTCAAGCTTGACAGGCAGACAACTATCGCAGCCATCTTTGTGATGGTAGCCCTGGTGATTCTCGGGAAGCTGTTCTACATCCAGATTCTCAACCCAGACTACAAGCTCTCGGCTGATAACAACGTGCTGCGGCGGATAACCCAGTACCCGGCGCGCGGCACTGTGTATGACCGTAAGCAACGCCTGCTGGTGTACAACGAGGCCGCCTATGACATAATGGTGGTGCCCAATGAGGTAAAACCATTCGACACCGCAGCTTTCCTAGAGCTATTCGGCATCACCCGAGAGTACCTCGACGAGCAGCTACAGGCGGCTAAGGAATTCTCCTCGCGCAAGGAGTCCCTTTTCCTCAAGCAGCTCTCCACAGCCGATTTTGCGAAAGTGCAAGAGTACCTCTACCAGTACCCGGGCTTCTACGCGCAGCCCCGAACGCAACGGCACTACCCCCAGCCCATAGCGGCGCACCTGCTCGGCTACGTGGGCGAGGTAAGCAACCGCACTGTGTTCGAGCAGCCCTACTACAAGCAAGGGGATTACATCGGCATAAGCGGGCTGGAGCTTAGCTACGAGGCAGAGCTACGGGGCCAGCGGGGCGTGCGGAACTACATGGTAGATGTGCACAATAGGGTAAAGGGAAGCTACGCCAATGGGCTGTATGACACGGTGGCCGT
>JABCOB020000011.1 GCA_013333835.2 Bacteroidia bacterium | reverse complement strand
TATTGGGGTGAGGTTTAGGCTATCGTTTGCGCAAGGGAACGCTGGGTGGGCATCCTTTGTAGGATGGTTAACTGGTTGCGCAGCAGTATAATGGATGGTGAATACACCATTGAGCAAGGCGTAAGTGGGCAAGGAGGCTAACACCCCGGCATGGGCCGTTGGTTTGCGCGTTTCTGCCTCTATTGCACTGCTCTGAACCATACATAGAGGCAGGGCAGTGAGCGCGAAAGTTGCAATAGACTGGCAGATACTTGTGCAGGTGCGGTGAAAAGGAATTCGGTTGAACTGTTTACACTGTTTTTGCCCCATCTAAAATCGTATCGTGCAAAAAGAAAGGATACCGCAAAGGTAGGCATCCTTGCCCGAGCGCAAAAATTTCTTCCTTCGTTTTCCCCTAAATTTCATACCTTTGCTGAAAGTATCTATCCTAAATGTGTGTAAACCTATGCAGGTGAAAGGTGAAGGGCTAACATCCGCCCAGGTGCTGGCCAGCAGGGAGCGTTACGGTGCCAATAGGCTTACGCCTCCGAAGAAGGAGTCTGTATGGCTGCTCTACCTGCAGAAGTTCGGCGACCCGATGATCCTCATCCTCTTGGTTGCCCTGGCCTGCTCGTTCGGCATCTCCATATACGGGTACGTTGCGCAGGGCGAGGAGGCTAGCACGTTCATAGAGCCCGTGGGCATCCTGGTGGCCGTGCTGCTCTCTACGGGTATCGCCTTCTACTTTGAGCGGAAGGCGGCAAGGGAGTTCAGCCTGCTCAATCAGGTTAATGACCAAACGCATTACAAGGTAGTGCGCGATGGCGTGGTGACAGAGGCCGTAAAGGAGGAGTTGGTGGTGGGCGACCTCGTGCTGCTGGATACGGGCGAAGAGGTACCTGCCGACGGTGTGTTGGTGGAATCGGTGGGGCTACAGGTGAATGAATCATCGCTTACGGGTGAACCGCTCGCCGCTAAAACCACCAATCCAGCAGACTTTGACACCGAGGCCACCTACCCCTCGAATCGCCTTTACCGGGGTAGCGTAATCACCGATGGGCACTGTAGCCTTGAGGTTACCGAGGTGGGCGATTTCACCGAGGCTGGCCGGGTATACCGTGGCAGCCAGATTGAGAGCAGTATAGACACCCCGCTCAATCAGCAGCTGGCGCGCCTAGCCCGTAAGATTGCCGTTGCGGGCTACTTTCTGGCTGGTGCGCTTATCATTGGGAGGGTGTGCATCTTCGTCTACTCGCACCCTGAGGGTTTTGCCTGGCTAGAGCTGGGTGAATTCCTGCTGAACACCATAATGCTTGCGGTTACCCTACTGGTAGTAGCTGTGCCCGAAGGACTTCCCATGAGCATCTCGCTAAGCCTAGCCCTTAGCATGCGCAGCATGATGAAGACCAACAATCTGGTACGCCGTATGCACGCCTGCGAAACCATGGGGGCTACCACCGTCATTTGCACCGATAAGACCGGCACGCTCACCCAGAACCAGATGCGGGTGTCTGCCATTATAGATGGTTGTGGAGCTGCGGTTGGCATTCATACCCCTCTGGGCGAGAGGGTGGCGCATAGTATAGCCTCGAACTCCACCGCGCATATTGAGGAGAAAGAGGGTGCGCCCGTGGTGCTGGGGAATCCCACCGAGGGGGCGTTGCTCCTCTGGCTTCGGGAGCAGGGGCTTAGCTACCTCACGTTGCGCCAGGCAGCCACAGAAGTCGAACAGCTCACCTTCAGCACCGAGCGGAAGTATATGGGTACTGTGGTAGAGGACCCTGCCACCCACGCACGCTACCTGTACGTGAAGGGGGCTCCCGAGATCCTCGCCCCAATGTGCGGAAAGGTACTGCTACCCAGCGGTGAAGAGGCCGCTATGGATACCCTATGGCCTGCTCTCCAGGGGCAGCTGGCCGAATACCAGCAGAAGGGGATGCGGACCTTGGCGCTTGCCTATCTTTCGCTGCCACAGGATGCCCATCCGTTCGCAGAGGGGCGAATTGCAGCGGATTCCCTTACATTCCTAGCCCTGGTGGCCATTAGCGACCCCGTGCGCCCAGATGTGCCGGCGGCCATAGCAGAGTGCCTAAACGCTGGGGTGGCGGTTAAGATTGTGACGGGCGACACATTGCTCACCACCCGAGAGATCGCACGGCAGATTGGACTATGGGATGACACCTGTGGCGATGAGGCAGCCATGAGCGGTGCAGAGTTTGAGGTAACGCCAGATGCAGAGTTGATACCGCGCTTGCAGAAGCTCCGTATTATGTACCGTGCCCGCCCTATGGACAAAGCACGGCTCATCGGCCTGCTGCAAGAACAGGGAGAGGTGGTGGCTGCCACTGGCGATGGCACCAATGATGCCCCAGCGCTGAAAACCGCCCACGTGGGATTATCAATGGGCGATGGTACCGCAATGGCCAAGGAAGCCAGCGACATGACGATTCTCGACAACTCCTTCGTCTCCATAGGCAAGGGCATACTCTGGGGGCGTTCGCTCTACCAGAATATCCAGCGTTTCATACTGGCGCAGCTCACTATCAATGTGGCGGCCTGCCTGGTGGTGCTATTGGGGGCCTTCGTTGGCGAACGCTCACCGCTCACCATCACCCAAATGCTCTGGATCAACCTGATAATGGACACATTCGCGGCCCTAGCTTTCGCCATGCTCCCCCCCGACCCTCGGGTTATGCTGCGTAAGCCCCGTAGGACTACGGACTTCATCATCACACCCGCCATGTCGAGGATGATATGGGGGGTGGGGATATTCTTCGTGGTGGTGCTGCTGGGGTTGCTGCTCATATTCAGGCGCGACGAGGTTACCCAGCTTAGCCCGGCGCTTGTGCTTGAGAGCCTCTCGGACTCCAGCCATGGCTCGCACGCCATTAGCACCTATGAGCTCTCGCTTTTCTTCTCGCTCTTCGTGTTCATGCAGCTTTGGAATTTCTTGAATGCCAAGGCTTACGGGAGCGGTAGGCTTGCGCTAAGCGACTTCTCCCGCGCTCGGCGATTCTTCTGGGTGGTGGGGTGCATAGCTCTGGGGCAGTGGCTCATCATGAACTTTGGAGGCGAGCTTTTCGGAATTGTACCGCTCTCTTGGCGCGATCAATTGCAGGTGGTTCTGTACACCAGCCTGGTATTCTGGGTTGGCGAGTTCGTTCGGCTTTGGATTCACCGTGGCGCAAGGCGGCCTGCAGAGGCAAAATCGTAAGAATGCAATGCCGACGGTGCTAGAGCCGCATTCCTGCCCTGCCAGTGCCTGCGAAATATGGTGGGGTGCGGACCGTTGGCCGTTCTTGGCCCGATTCCCAATCAGACCCCGTGCGTTATGCTCCGTAGTACTTAAATCGCTCCAACCATGCCAACCATACGTCTTACCAAGGAGTTCACCTTTGAGGCAGCCCATTTCCTGCAGGGATATGATGGGCTGTGCGCTAATATACACGGGCACTCGTACCGTCTGTATGTTACGGTGATAGGGCAGCCGAGTACCGATGTGGGCAGCCCAAAATACGGCATGCTTATCGACTTTGGCATCCTCAAGCAAATAGTGGCAGAGCAGATTCTGAGCATGCTGGATCATGCGCTCATGGTTAGGGCAGGGGCGGTAGATGCGAGTGTACTTGCCCCCTACACCCATCGATTGGTGGAATTGCCATTCCAGCCAACGTGCGAGAATCTACTCCCCTGGATAGCTGGGAGGCTTGCGCAGAGCCTGCCTACAGGCGTATCGCTATTCTCGCTGCGCCTGCACGAGACCGCGAGCAGCTTTGCCGAGTGGTACGCGGAGGAGAATTGACCTTTGCCGGGGGCGTTAGAGCTGAGAGGGCAGAGCAAGGGACGTGTCTAAAGTAGGCACGCCCCTTTTTTTTGCAGGTTGTAGAAGGGATTGCAGCCGCGAAGAGATCTGCCAAACGCATATAAACGGTGTGGGGTAGTGCGTCGTTTTAATAGGCTTTGCCAGGGTCTAGGCTCGTAGCATGTTGAAATGGTCTAATGCCCAGATGCTTGGGATCCTATTTAATCTGCCGAATCTTGGAGGAGTTGAGTAGTTCGACCTTTGCCTTGCCTCGGTAGGATAAATCGCCTGATCCAGTGGCGCGTTTTACCTGGAGGAGCTGCTCAGCCCCTATGGAGATGTTGCCCGAGCTGAGGATCTCTACGCTGGCGTTTTGCACCGAGAGCTTTTTGGCATCGATATCGCCAGAGCCTATAGTCGATAGGATAGCCTCGCGGGCTGTGCTAGAACCCGTTATCTGGAAAGTGCCAGAGCTTAGCACCGTGCATAGAACCTGCTGCATATTCAGGGATCCTATGGTTATATCCCCGCTCCCGGCCTGCTTGGTTTGCAGCGCTTGCCCCCCGGTGATGTCCGTTATGGTGAGGCATCCCGCGCTTAGCGTAGTGGCCCGCAGATTGCCCTTTACCTGTAGATGCCCAAGCTCTATATCGCCGCTTCCCTGCTGTATGGTAGATAGTTCTGTGCAGGCTAGCGTCCCTATTAGCAGATTGCCCGCGCTCAGGAGCTTGAGCGAGGCGGGCCCAGTATCGGTTACAGACTGAATGCTGATATCGCCGCTGCCCGCTATGAGGCACTCTAGCCCTCTAGACGACAGCGAGTTCGATGAGAACTCCCCAGAACTCAGCAGGGTTATTTTCGCTTGGCCCTGGCTCTCTACCTGCATCAGCCGTGTGTTTCCGCTCCCAGCAGCATAGTGCTCCAGCCGTCCAGTTACGAGCTTTCCCGTGGTGCAGTCTCCAGCGCTTAGCACGCGGATAGTGGTGTTCTGCTTTACGCTTGTCTGCGAGAGCCGAATGTCGCCACTCCCAGTCTGGGAGAGGTTGAGGGTCTCTGCCTCCAGGTCGCCCACCGAGAGGTTGCCAGAGCTGGCTAGGTGGGCGGTAAAGTCCCCGCACGTAACATCGTCGAGCTGTATATCGCCGTTCCCTGTGCTGCGTAAGCTTAGCTGGGGGCTGCTTATAGGGGCGGTCACCGTGATGTCGCCAGAGCTAAGCGTGGTGAGCCGTTCAATGTTGGGGAGTTTCACCCGGAATCGGAGCACAGGGTAGCGATTCAGCCGGGGAAGCCGCCTGTAGGAATGGCGGAGCTGGATGCGTAGGTCGCCTTTCTCCACGCTTACTGAGAGGTAGTCCAGCAGCCCCTGTTGCGACGTTTCGCCCTGCACAGAGAAGGTCGTCCCCTGCTCTACCTGCACGTAGGCGGGGACGCTGAGGATAATACCCGTGAAATTCGCCAGTTCGTAGGTGCGTCGTTCCACGGCGGGTTCCCATCTCCGCGTGGCGTTCGTATGCGTCGAGGTGGCTAGGGTTGTCAGTCCCAGCCCGATCAATCCGAAGAGGTAGGGGAGCTTTTTCATAGCGATGATAAGGTTTGTTCTCAGTTACCCATATGACGGGTAAGCCCCCCAAAAGTTACAGCACGCTGGGGTATTTATGCGAAGATTCTGGGTACCACCCAGGCCATACCGCGCCATTACGCTCTAAAAAGACCCGCTGCAAAACCCTCATAAACCCCGCATCGTTATCCGCCTACGCCGTTCCTGTTGATACCCGCATGGCGTAGATGCCAGGCGGAGTCTTGCGTCGCAACGCTCTCCCCGCAATGCCGACTGTAGGGGCGCAGTCCATCCATTCCCATCACCATATACGCCTCCCCTGCCGCCCATCAATGCAGACCCCGCACGGTCTTTGTAGCGACGTGGCGTGTCGCGCCTTTAAAATACGGTGTCGCGCCTTTAAACCGCCGCATTGCGCCTTGAAACATCGCCACACCTTAAAACCACCGCATCGCGCCTTAAGACATCGCCGCAGCCCCCCCAATGCCTGCTTCAATCAGGTTGGCCTTACGCGAATGCCTTCCCTTGCAGGAGGACCCTTTCTACTGGATCTGCCGTATCATATCCGTGTCGCCCCCTTCCTGCATCTCCACCCGGGGCCTCCCGCGGTAGGAGATAGAGCCACTCCCATTCATCTGCTTGATCATCAGGGTTTGCGTAGCCTGTAGCATCACCTCCCCGCTCCCCGTTAGCTCCACGGTGGCATGCTCTAGCGCCAGCCCCTCGGCCATGATGTCGCCCGTACTCGATAGGCGGAAATCGCCGCGGGTTGCCCGGCCTTTCTGCACCATGATTTCGCCCGTTCCGCCCAGCATGAGGTTTACCGCCTCAGCCTGTAGCTCGGTGATGCTCACATCGCAGCTCCCGGTGGCCGAGAGGGTCACCTCGCCTTTGGTGGTAATCTCTGCGATATCCACATCGCCGCTCCCGAGTATCGTAGCGTTCAGCCCGCCCCCTAGGTTTGTCTTACCCAGCGAGATGGTGCCGCTCCCGGTGAGCCCGAGCTCGAGGCCTTGGCCCGCCAGCGAGCGGACGGAGATCTCCCCGTTTCCGTCTACGCTGAGGCTTGTGCTGCCCTGTAGATTCGCGGTTTTGATCAGCACCGAGCCGCTACCCACCGAGCCCACCCGGAGGCTGCTGGCCGCGAGGGTCTCAAGGAGCAGGTCGCCGCTCCCGGTGATGCGGGCCTCTAGGCCCTGCGCGCACTCCACGGTCCCCAGGCGGATCTCCCCGCTGCTGAGGAGGGTTACCAGCAAATTTTCAGATGAGAGCGGCTTTTCGGCTACCAGGTCGCCGCTGCCCCCCTGCTGCAGCTCGTCGATGCGCGGGAGCACTACCCGAAGGCGAAGTTCAGGGTAGTTGTAGAAGGAGCCGCCGAGCCCAGCCTGGTAGTCTATGTGGAGCGTCTGCTCCTTCACGGCCACATCGAGGATGTCGATCAGCCCCGCGCGCGATGATTCGGCCTCCACGGCAAAGGTTGCGCCCTGCTCCACCGTTACGTAGGTGGCAGCCGTAATGGCGATGCGTGAGAAATCGCGAAGTTCGTAGCGCCTTGTTTCCACAGGGGCGCTCCATTTCGGCGTGCGTATGGCGCCTAGGGCCTGCGTGCTGCCGAATACCGCGGGGAGCAGCAGGCTTAGAGTGGCTAATGTGCGTATCATGGGTGTGCTTGCGTAAGTGAGAATGCCTAGTATGACGGGGGGATGGATAAAAAGTTACAACCCCTGAACCCGCTGCAAATGTACGGCTTTATGCCCAATGCCCAAAATCCTGCAGATGCGGTGGCTCTAGAACCGTGTGGGTACAGCCGTACGCGCCTGGCATCATAGCGCGCCTTCTATTGGGGCAATCCAATCGGAATGCTAGAGATCACTTCTGATTCATATTGCATAACAAAGATCATTACGATATTGTTTTCAAGTCTAAAAATCGCGCTAAACAACACTGGTCTGCCTCATACATCCCGGCGTGCTGCACTGGGGCTATCCCCTCCTAGAATGTAGCTATGGGCCTATGCAACGCCCTACCTTCGCCCTACCAACTCCCTATATGCGCCAGTGCATGTTCGGATTTCGTGGCGAAATCCGAGGATGCACCAGAGGAGGTAGGGAGTTGGTAGGGCGAAGGTAGGGAGAAGGTGGGGTGTAGGCAAGGGGGGAATCCAGGCAGGGCAAGTGTGTAGCCTTAGGGTGGAGAAACCCAAGATAATGAATGCTAGAACGGGGAGAGCATCTTGAATTATTCTAGGATTTCTAGTTGGTAGAATTGCTTCTATAAGAGATTGAACCCATACGAGGCTTTTTCGGAGATCTCTTGCGGGAGGCCGTTGCTTCGTTTGGGCGTTACAAAAAAAGGAGGAGAGATCCCGATGACCTCTCCCCCTGCGAAAAGCTCTGGTTTAGCTGGCTAAGCAGCCTAAGTTCTACCCATCTGAGGGGATTCTATTGCTGCTACGTA
>JABCOB020000010.1 GCA_013333835.2 Bacteroidia bacterium | reverse complement strand
CCCTGAAACTCAAAGAGAAAGGGCGGAAAAAGGAGGTAATGCAAGGTGTACCCAGCGCGCTGCCCCCACTGACGAAAGCCTACCGAATGCAGGAAAAGGCTCGGGCTGTTGGCTTTGACTGGAACGACCCGCAGGGTGCTTGGGATAAACTAGCCGAGGAGATTGCAGAGGCCAAAGAGGCTATTGCCCTAGAGCCTAGGAGTGAACATGTAGTGCAGGAGTTCGGCGATATTCTCTTCACAGCCATCAATGCTGCCCGTATGCACGGAGTGGATCCGGCCTACGCCCTGGAGCTAAGCAATAGGAAATTCCAGCTACGTTTCAACCTGATGGAGAAGTTGGCAGCCGAGCAAGGAAAGGCTGTCCATGAGATGGATATGGAGGCTCTGGATGCCCTTTGGGAGGAGGCAAAACGGCAGCTGAGGGATGAGGTAGGATAGAAAAAACAGGGAACTCGTTCTACGGGGATTCTAGAACTCTAGGGCTAGAGTATGTGCATGCAGTTGGTAGCCTTTCTGGGTGGAGCTGCTATTTTGGGTGCTGTTGCGTACTGACTTGTTGCCAACTTCTGGGCTGTTCTCTGCCCGGGGCGCATCATAGAGGATCGGCAGGAGGCTAACAGTTGGGACGAGGTGCGCTTCTACATCTGGGGGCTGTAGGCTCTACGCTGCGATGATGTCTGGGGAGTGAAATGCAAGAGGTCCTTTTAGCGTAGATATCCGTAGCCCGTTTCGCTTTTCGCGATTTTGTGTTACCTTTGCGCAAGGTTAAAAGCGCCCAAGAGGATGGTGAAGAGATACGGCAGAGTGCTGCTAAAATTAAGTGGCGAATCGCTGGCAGGGCAGCAGGGATATGGATTGGATTCATCTGTGCTACAGGAGTATGCGCATGCGATAACGACGGTAGCGCATCAAGGTACGCAGGTCGCAATAGTGGTGGGAGGCGGGAATATCTTCCGAGGTTTGCAGGGCGTAGAGGCTGGTTTTGCACGGGCGAAGGGCGACCAGATGGGCATGCTGAGCACGGTGATCAATAGCATGGCATTGGCCCAATGGATAGAGATGGAAGGGGGGAAGGCCGTAGTATTCACGGCGACCCCCATGATGCCGATTGCCCAGTACTATAGCCTAGATGGCGCAAACGCTTCGCTGGAACGAGGCGAGGTGGTGCTCTTAGCAGGAGGAACGGGAAATCCGTATTTCACTCCCGATTCTGCTGCTGCGCTGCGGGCTGCTGAATTACGCTGCGATGCCCTGCTGAAGGGGACTCGGGTAGATGGGGTATACACTGCCGACCCAGAGAAAGACCCCAGTGCTAGGAAGTACGCAAGGCTTACTTTTGCCGATGCCTACGAGAAGAGGTTGAAGATCATGGATTTGACAGCTTTTACGCTCTGCCAAGAGAACCATGTGCCCATAGTGGTCTTCAATATGAATGGGAAGGGCAACCTAGAGCGGCTACTGGCGGGCGAGGAGATGGGCACGCTTGTGGAGAACTAAACGAGGGACGGTACAGGAGTAAGAGGGGGTGCGGCAGGTTTCCTCGGCACAGGGATGTTAGGGCTCTGTGTACAGTGTAATTGACAGGTATAGAGTTTTTGAATCTACCGTTTTTTCGGTGCGAAATCAAATAGGAGGCAACATGATGGATAAGAAGGAATGTGTAGATAGGATGCGGGAGCAGATGGAGAAGGCGTTGGGCTATCTCCGTTCTCAGCTTACTACGATACGTGCAGGTAAGGCTAACCCCGCAATGCTAGCGGGCGTGCTGGTGGACTACTACGGCACTCCTACCCCCATAGACCAAGTGGCCAATATTAGCAGTCAGGATGCACGTTCGATAACCATACAGCCCTGGGAGAAGAGCCTAATCCCTGCCATAGAGAAGGCTATACAGAATGCCAATCTTGGCTTCAACCCGCAGAACAATGGAGAGACGGTGCGCGTACCCGTTCCGCCCCTTACAGAAGAACGTCGCAAAGAGCTGGTGAAGCAGGCTCGCCAAGAGGGGGAGGCGGCTAAGGTTACGATTCGCAATGCGCGTCGTGATGCGAACGATGTGATTAAAAAGCTCCAGAAGGATGGGCTAGCCGAGGACGAGGCTAAGAATAGCGAGGCTGAAATCCAAAAAATTACCGAGCAGTACAACGGCAAGGTAGAGAGCGAAACGGCAGCCAAAGAGAAAGAGATCATGACTGTATAGCAGTGCCTTTCTTTCATGCAGAGTGCTGTGTGGGTGTACTTTTGGGCTATCAATATGGTAGCGTAAGAGTATTGTAAACATAGTACACTTGCGCTATCCTACAGAGTTCCTATGCTTGGCGCGCAGCGTATTTCTTTGGTCTCCTATCTGAATACCCTTCCGTTCCTGTATGGGCTACAGCATGGATGGGAGGGAGGCTATACGCTTAGCCTGCGGCAGGAGGTTCCCGCAGAATGCGTGGGGACTTTACTGAGGGGAGAGGTTGATTTTGCCCTGGTACCCGTAGCGGCTTTGGGAGAATTAAGGGACGTGCATCGTATTACGAATCTGTGCATAGGAGCTAGCGGCAGGGTAGATACCGTGGTGCTGCTCTCCCATAGCCCAGTGCAACGTCTTCGGAAGATATATTTAGATCCTGATTCGCGAACTTCAGCAGCGTTGGTGCAGGTGCTGTGTCGGCATCATTGGCAGGTGTCTCCAGCTTATGAGGCGCTTCCACCCCATGGCTACGAGCTGCCTCTCCACCCCGAGGAGGGCATGCTGCTGATAGGGAATAAGGTTTTTGGCCAACGCGGCTTCTACGCTTACGAGTACGACTTGGCGGAAGAGTGGCGGGCTTTCACGGGGCTGCCCTTCGTGTTTGCCGTGTGGATGGCGGGCGAACGGGCCTCTAAAGAGGGAGGGTTATTGCTAGACAAAGCGTTGCAATGGGGCGTAGATCGCATAGGGGAGGCGGTGGAAAGCGAGGCAGCCCGGCTACCAATAGCGAAAGAAGCTGCGCTGGAGTATTTAACGCAACGTATAGAGTATAGGCTGGACGAGGCCAAACTTCGTGGGTTGGAACTCTTTCAGTCTTTGATAGGAGGGCTTCCCCAGCCGTTAGCACCTGGGTGTTCTGCTACCCCTTTTAACCTGTAGGGACTATGGTTACCGTATTCTACAAGGCGAACGGGAGTATAGTGAATGAGATAGATGAAGATCTCCTGCGACAGATCGACTACGAGGATCTGCTGTGGATAGACCTGGTGAACCCTACGGAGAAGCAGAGCGAGACGGTGGAGGATTTCTTTGGAATAAGCCTCCAAACCCGCCAGCAGGCTGAGGAGATAGAGAGTTCGTCTCGCTACTCCGAGACGGAGAATCTCATCATTGCGAACTCGAGCTTTCTATTGCAGAAAGATGAGAGCTTTGTGGCAGAGCCTACAAGCTGTATACTCAAGGACGGTATACTGATATCGCACCGCAACGTAGAGCTGCGTTCATTTGGCGATACGATGCGTAAACTCTCCTATAACCCTAAGGCGTATCCTACAGGCTACCATATTCTCATCGCGCTCTTTGAGACGAGGATCGACCTAGATGCCGATATGCTGGAGTATACAGCCAAACAGATCTCTATACTCGGAGGGCAGGTGAGCTCGTTCAATAAGGAAGATGTCTACGAGGACGTGATCGTGCGTATCAACACCCTGCAAGAGAATACGATGCAGGTTCGGGAGAATATAATAGACAAGCAGCGAATACTGAGCGGGGTGCAGAAGAGCGAGCGTTTCCCGAATGATCTGTACCCCAAGCTTCAGGTGATGATAAACGATACCTCGTCGCTAGTGAATCACGCCGACTTCAGCTTCGACCGGCTGGAGTACCTGCAGGATACGTTTCTCGGACTGGCGAATATCAAGCTCAATAGGATAACCAAGACTTTTACCATCGTTTCGGTGCTGTTTATGCCGCCAACGCTCATCGCCTCACTCTATGGGATGAACTTTAGGCTAATGCCAGAGCTGGAGTGGGACTATGGCTATGCTTTTGCAGTGGGGCTAATGTTGGCGAGTTCGCTGATAACCCTGCTATTCTTCAGGTTGAAAAAGCTGCTTTAGAAGGATCTAAATGTACCATTTAGGGATGAAAAGAGAGGAGGGTTCGAGAATCATGGGACGATTCGGGCTGGGAGCAATCTCAAAACTTATGGGCATACTCGGGCTGTTGGTCTGCTTTTTCTTTGCCTTTGAAGGAGCGGCATTTGCCCAGGATGGCGGTGCGGTATTGGGCTTGGGCGGTCTGGGTTCTCCCATTGTGTCAGGGATGCTGATAGTGCTCATAGTAGGGGGGCTCTACCTTGAGGTGCAAGCCCCTGGAGCAGTGATACCGATGGTGATAGCCACGGTGGCGGCGTTGGTCTTTTTCATCCCGCTCTACACTATGGGGCTGGTACAGGGTTCAGATCTCGGGCTATTTATAGTTCGTCTGCTCCTTCTCCTCAATGAGATTTTCGCCATTCCGGCCTTTGGTATCACTGGGGTGCTTGG
>JABCOB020000009.1 GCA_013333835.2 Bacteroidia bacterium | reverse complement strand
CGCAGGTACTCAAATGGGACCTCGGGGGCAAATACAGCCATCTCTTGCCCAATCCCGCGGTGCAAAATGGCCAACGCCTCCTTCATGTGATCCCGAACTTCTGCGCTATCCTGGCTATTCACATGGTCTATGCAGTACTGCAGCCTTTTCTCCAGCTCTGGGATATAGTACACCAGCTTGTAATTCGCGTTGCGTTCCCCTTTTTCTATTTGGTAGAAATGTTTCTGGAACTCATTGTCCTTGAACTGCAGCACCACCAGAGCCTCATAGCCCCACTTGGTCGGCATGAATTCCGCAATCAGCGGCACACGGTCAAAACTGCCAACTGAGCGGTTCAGCTTGTCAAAAGAGAACATCGCGCCACTCAGCACCATCATGGGGATCATCAGCAGCGGAATCACGATGTAGATCGTCACCGCGCTGTTGAATGTCTGCGAGATATTAAGCCCTATCAGATTGGCGCACACCGCAGTGGAGAACAGGATGAGCCAATACTGCAGATTCAACCCCAGCAAGCTCAATATGCTATTGGCAATCAAGACAAACGATAATGTCTGTATTGCCGAAAGCACCAGCAGTATGAAAACCTTACTCAGCAGGTACGAAGTCCTACTAAGGTTCAGGAATTTCTCTCGTTTTAGTATTTTCCTATCCTTGAATATTTCCTCTGCACTCACCGTAAGCCCGATGAATAGTGCCACTATCAGCGACATGAAGATGTATATCGGGATATTCTCATTGTCGCGAAACACATACACATCAGAGTTCGGGTCTGGAATATACCGAATCACATACGCTAGGATGAAAGCCAGTATGGGCGTCTCTAGCAGATTCAGGATGATATACTGCCGGTTGCTAATCTTGGAGCGGAAATCCCGCGCCGTATAGATGAGGAACTGCTTGAGGCGTGAGGGGATAGTCTGCGCCTTGGGAGGTGGCACAGTCTGTTCCTCTACTTTTTCCCTACGGACATTCTCTCGGTAGAGTTCTTCCCACCTGGGTGGCGATACCTTTCGTTGCGGCGTATACCGCCCGAACTCATCCACCACATGGCTCTCTATAATATTGAATATCAGCTCTGGGTTCACATTTCCGCAGGTAGGGCATTCCCCCACATCGCTATTGATCTGCGAATCGGCCCGCTTGAAATACATTACTGCCTCCACCGGGTTACCCGCATAGATCAGATACCCCCCCGTATCTAGGATGAGCATATCGTCGAACATCTTGTAGATCTCCGACGAGGGCTGGTGGATCACCACAAAGATCAGCTTCCCCTTCAGCGTCAACTCCCGCAGGAGATCCATCACATTCTCCGAATCGCGTGACGACAGCCCCGAGGTAGGCTCATCCACAAAGAGTATCGAAGGCTCACGTATTAGCTCTAGGGCTATGTTCAGCCGTTTACGCTGCCCGCCCGATATCATCTTATTGAGCGGTGAACCGACCTTCAAGTCCTTACGTTCAAGCAGCCCCAGGCTTGCGAGCATCTTGTCTACCAGCTCGCAGAGTTCCGCCTCGCTCTTATGCTTAAAGCAGAATTTGGCGCTATAGTAGAGATTTTGGAATACCGTCAGCTCCTCTATTAGGAGGTCGTCTTGGGGGATTACGCCTATAGTGCCCTCCAAGGCCTCCCTTTCCTTGTGGAGGTCTATCCCATTGATCCTCACGCTCCCCGAACTCGGATTTGCCGTTCCGCTGAGCAGGTTGAGCAGCGTGGTTTTCCCTGCACCGCTAGCGCCCATAATACCCACCAGCCTACCGTGCTCCTCGGCAAATGAGATATTGTGTAGCCCTAAGTCGCCATTCGGGAACCGGTACGATACCCCATCCACCACATAGGAGATCGGCGTTAGGCTCAAATCTGCCAGGTAGTGGGACACCACATCGGTGTAGTAGATCGGTTTCCCTTTGGGCAGCTTTATGCTACTGCCGCTGGCAAACAGGTAGATACTCCTATTCCGGATCCCCAAGCCGTTCAGGAAGAGATCCTCCTGCCCATCGTACCGTAAAAAGTAGAGATCTACCGATTGGATCTGGAGTATTATCAGTGGTTTATCTAGAGCCTCGGTGGCTATATGCTTACCATGCAGAGGTTGGTAGCTCCCAGAATCTATGGTCAGGATGCTGCTCCTATCCAGCGACTCCAGATCTGTACCCACCACGAATCGCTCAATATCGGTAAACTCCTCGGCACTCAGCTTAAAGACCTCAGATACCGTATTGATTATCGCCATTCGCTGCTCGGTGAATTTCCTATCTGCATTCACCAACTCGAAGAGGCGGACCAGCACTACCACCTTTTGGCGCTGGGTTAGCGTTTTATTGATCTTCTTGCAGATACCCAGCACGCGTACAGAGTCCTTGACCGCCGTGAGTTTTTTGCCATTGGACTCTTCGCCCGCAGGCCCCACAAAGCTGTCAAACAGGGCAAGGTACTCCTGCACAGCCTCCTCATTCAGCTGCTGCTTCAGAAAACTCTCAACGAATTCGCGCTCGCTTGCACCTAGACCTCCATCCTGCTTGGCTATGATGGCAAACAGCTGCATGAGCGCCTTGAGAATCTCTTCACTCATTCTACGCTACGGTATTTACAAAATCTGCTCAAAATCACTTTCTACGCCGTGGGCATCCTACGTGCCCGCACCCTCCCCTTGCGCATCCGCCTACGCCACTTCGTACGACACCTGCTCGAAAGGTATGTCTACTATATCAGCATACTCCTCACCGGCATCCCGCATATCCTCATCATCCTCGGGGTAGCACCACCGCACCAGCACCTCATGCCCATCAGAATGGATCTCCTCCAGCTTCATCAGCACATCTAGCAAGAGCTTAGAGCTCGCCGTGTTGAAATACACCAGCTTAAAGGTGAACACCGTCTTCGCATTCGGGCTGCCTGCATACTCATCCAACCAGGCGAGTATCGGTGCGTAAAAGGCCGTAACATCCTCTGGTAGAGAACGGCCAGAAATCTCAAACAGGTCATTAGCGGCATCCAGCGTTACCGAGGGGGTATCATCTGTGCCCAAAATTTTGATAGTCTCCATTGCTTACGCGTTGTTGATATGCTTAGACTTAACTTCCTATGCTATGCTATCGCCTACCCATAAGGGTATCCAGTGTGCCATTCCCCCTCTTCCGTACCACGTCACTTTCTTCCTCCCTGGGCTACACCCTCCTCACTGCTTGCGCTCTATTGTAGAGGTGAGCATGAAGAATTGGCGATCCGCATCCACCTGCCGAAAATTATACTCCAATTTGCGACCCGTCTTGCGGGCTATATCTATGAATCCTAGCCCAGCACCGCCTTTCTGCGAGATGCTACCCCCCGTTATCTGGCGTTTATAGAGCTCTTTCAGCCCCTCCTTATCCAGAGAATTGATGAGTTCTAGCGTCTCCCTTAGAGCCTCTACCCTCTCATTCTCTATCAGATTCCCCGATATCACATGGTAGCTATCCTCACCTCTACACACCATGAATAGCCCACGGCCAGAGTAGTGGTGATCCTCGGTCTGCGCTGCCTCGGCATAGCGGCTAATATTCTGTAGGCACTCTACCATCACGTGGAACACCTTTTTCTGCACAGCGCCATCCTCATCAGATTTCGCCATATCCAGCTCTGCCAACGACGTAAAAGCCTTGGTGAGCTGGTGCGTTATTTCTCCCTCGTACACCAGAGTCACCTCATGCGCGCGCATCGAGGCATACATCTCGTATACATACTCCAAAAAACCGCTTAACTGTCGCTGTTCCATAGCTTTATCACAAAAACAATTGACAAGCGTAGTTCCCTATAAAAATCCTAATACCCCCTCAAAACCTACCTTCTTCCACTTCACCAGTGCTAGCCCTCCCGCCCGAATTGCGCACCGCAAAGGTACAAACGCCGAATCGGCACCTATGGGGAATAGCCCCCACCCCTGTGGACGCAAGCTAAAACTCTATACCTATCAGCAGCACATCATCTATCTGCTTTGCCCCTCCCATATGCTTAGTGAACTCCTCAGAGAAAAGCTGTCCTAGCTTTGGCATCGAGAGCGCTCCGTTGGCCGAGATAAGCTCCCGAATCCGCTGAGGGCTGAACTTATGCATTCCCGATTCTCCCCCCAGCTGGTCGGGTAAGCCATCGGAGAAGAAGAAGACCCTATCGCCCTCCACCAGCTCGATAACGTGGTTGGTAAATGCGCCCTCGGGGTGCCGTGGGTTGGGGATACCCCCTATAGGCCGCCTATCGCCCTTGAATTCCGTTACTTCTCCCCCACGGCAAAGGTACAATGGACGGTGCGCGCCGGCAAATTCCAAACGCATTTCCCGGGGCGTTACCTTGCAGAGGGCTATATCCATGCCATCCTGAGCATCAGCCCCTGCCCTATCCTGACGTAGCATCTTCCGAACCCCCGCGTGCAGCAGATCTAGCATCCGACCAGCGCTGTAGGAGGAATCATGGTCGGCCACATTATTCAGCGTAAAATACCCTATGAATGAGAGCAATGCGCCAGGCACCCCATGCCCAGTGCAGTCCACCGCAGCTATGTAGAGCGAATCACCCTTCTCAAAGAACCACGGGAAATCCCCACTCACCACATCGCGGGGGTGGTAGAACATGAACGACCGCGGGAAAAACTGCTGTATCAACTTTATATCTGGGAGTATCGACTTCTGTATTCGCTGCGCGTAATTGATGCTTTCGGTTATCTTACGGCTCTTATCCTGTATCTCGTTCTCTATCCGCTTATCCTCCGTAATATCGTGCCCCACGAGCAATACGGTCTCCAGCACCCCCCCATCATACTCGGGTATAGCCTGTAGGCGAAGTATGGCCTTCTCGCCTCCAACCTCCACGGTTACCTCTCGTTCCCACTTCTTCTCTCGTCGCTCGTCTATCTCTCCTAGCGCAGCTACGAAGGCCTCGCGCAGCACCGTGGGCATCTGCACCTCCCCGAGCTGTTGTCCTGTGAGCGCCGCAGACGATACTCCCAAGTAACGTCCCACCATAGGGTTAGCGTAGTAGAACTGCCCCTCTCGGCTCAGGCGAATGATCAGATCCAGTGAATTCTCACTCAGGGCCTGCATCTTACTCCGCATCCGCTCTTCCTTCTCCGCCCGCAGACGCTCGGTGATATCCCGCATATTCAGGATGATTCCGCATATTGCATTGTCATCCAGAAGATTTCGCCCTACCACCTCTACCCACACCTTCTCGCCATCCCGTTTCAGGAATATATACTGCGCCGTGCGGGGCAAATGGGGTTCACGGATCAGCCCCTCGAACATCTGCTGGAGCAGGTCTACCCCCTCCTGCGTAAGGCGTTCCCTATCCTTCCCGTCCATCATCTCCTGGGGTGTATAGCCCAGGATCTTCGTTACGCTCGGGCTTATGTAGGTAATCTGCTGCTGCTGGTTGTAGATCGCTATTACCTCGTTGGCATTCTCCAGCAGCGAGTGGAGGCGCTTCCGGGCATTCTCTGCCTCTGCTATCTTAGCCTCCAGCTGCTCGTTGCTCTTCTCCAGCTCCTCATGGGTCACCTGCATCTCCTCGGCGCTCTGCCGCAGCTGCTCCTCATTCTCACGGAGTTCACGGGTCATCTGCTGAGACTCTTTCAGCAACGTCTCCGTCTTGGCGCTTATACGAAGGTTGAAGAGCGTGCGGGCCACTATCTCACCCACCTCCTCTAGGAAGCGTCGCTCACGCGCAGAGAACGCTGGGCGAATAGAGGCGAACTCCACCACACCCTGCAAGCTTTCATTGGTCACCAGGGGCACTAGCAGCAGGCTCTGCGGCTTTTGGTCGCCGAGTAAGCCGCTCGAGATGGTGGTATACCCCGCAGGGATCTCCGTTCGGTAGATAGTGCCCCGCTCATAGGCGCATTCACCCACCAGCCCCTCGCCTAGCTTGTAGGAGAGCTGATTGTACTTCTCACGGGCATAGGCATACCCAGCCACCCCGCGCAGTATCTTCTCATCCGCATCGTAGAGGAAAAGGCTGCCTTGCACTGCATCTATCAGCCCGACAAGCTTCTTAAGAACCTCATATCCAAGAACCTGTAGGTTATTATGCAGCCGTAGCACATAGCCTACCTCATCCTTGCACCGCGTTATCCAGCTCTCCTCGTTATCCCGCTTGGCGGCCTCCCAGAGGTTGTCTCGCATTCGCATGAGGGCAGAGCCCAGCGTGTCCAGCTCCTGTGTTTGCCCGTAGTCCACATCGTAATGCCCTTCCCCTAGAGCCTTGGCAAACCGTGCATTACGAGCTATTAGCTGTCGCTGTTCCTCCAGTTGCGCAGCCATATTCTTACTCTGCACACGCGCCTGTCGGCTCATAAGGAGGTAGATGCACACGGCGATGATGGGCAACGCATCTACAAGCCAGAGAACCGGCTGTGTTCTATGTAGCCTCCATAGGCTTGCGGCAGAAAGCGAATAGCTGCCTGCGGAGAGTTCCAGCACCCAAGCCACGCTCACCACTAGTACACCACAGACCAGAAGCAGCAATGCGCGTAGCACATAGCCTCGGGTGAGGTAACTTCCCAACCTATCCCAAAACGCCCCCATTTATTCCGCCCTCCCCGTATTGGTTAGTCCACGTTCCTTCTCAGATAGCACACCCAATAGCGACACTATCGCCTCCCTATCAGCAAGTTCCAATGGTTTAAAGAAGGCCAACTCTACCACACAGCGACCCGCAGCCCCCGGGTAGGGTACCATGAAGATGTATGAGGGGTGCGCACGCCCTAACCCCGAGGCGATTATCCTATACCCTGCGGGAATGTCTGAGAGGTAGAGCGGTTGGTTTTCCTTCACCACCTGGCCGGTAAGCGTCTCGCCTTCCCTGAAGGGTTCTGGTACCCCCCCCTCGGCAAAGTAGGCATACGAAGCCTGCACGGTGAACACGCCTCGCTCTTTCTCCTCCCCAAAGATCAGACCCTGCACCAACTCCCATCTCTCGGCCAGCACTTGGAAGAATGATGCCCGAAGCGCATCAGGGGCATCGCCCGTTACCCTTACTGCCAGATTCTGGACCACGCCCCGAGAATCTTCAGTTGCGGCAGCCTTACCTTTTGCGGCATTCAGCCTATCGAGATCCCTCTGCAGGTTTTCCGCATGCTCCTCAGATTTCTCTAGCTGCTGCTTAAGCCTCTCGCGCTCTACGCAGACCCTCCTGTAGCGCCAAAGCTGGAGGCAAAAGATGCCGAGTACCAACAGCCCTGCGAGTAGTATGCCCCACGAGCCACCTTGGGCATCGTACCCCAGCAGGAGTTGTACTGCTAGCAGCAATATTAGAAGTGCCAGTAGCAATACCTGCACTTGCCCCTTATCTGCCCTGAAACCCATACCGGTCTCCTTAGGCTAACTCCAATAAAAATTTCGCGATACCTGCTACCCCTAGTACTTGGTCTACTTGTGTGAGCTGCAGAGCTGCCGCCGTCATGGTTTGCACTTCGCACTCCGCGGGATCCTGCACTATAGCCACCCCTCCCTGCTGCTTAAGGTACTGGAGCCCCAACGCCCCATCGCGGTTGGCCCCCGAAACCAGAATGCCCACAGCGCGCTCCCGATACACCCGAGCCGCCGAGATGAATGTAAGATCTATCGAAGGGCGCGAGTGGTTCACAGTCTCCCCAGTTGAGAGCCCAAACCGATTGCCTAGCTCCACGTAGAGATGGTAATTCGACGGCGCAAGATACACCCGCCCGGCCTGTATTGGCTCCTTATCATACGGTTCTCGTACCTCTAAATTCGACCTCCCTTGCAGCGACTCCATAAAGCCTGAACGCACATCCTTCAGCCGGTGCAAACACAGCACTAGTGGCAGAGGGTAGCCTTGCGGAAGCCTACCTAGCAAATTGGTAACCACCTTGAAACTCCCTGCCGATCCGCCCAGCACCACCAGTCCGCCCTTACCCATCAATTCCGCAACCTCCTATATATTCCCTCTCTGGAATTTTGAGGGGTAAATGTACTGCCATTTTGGTAATTCTCCAAATTTTCACACACACCTAAGGCTAGCGCGCCCCCGCCATGCAGAGCCTCAGCCAACACCCCCACATTGCGCTCTCCTAGGGCATTGTTGAAAAATATCAATTGGTTTCGGCAGAGTGCCAAGTGGACACCACCTCCCGGCACTGGCGAGAACTCCACCCCCTGCTCCACATATTGCACATGTTCAAGGAACTCGGGCTTTAGCCTTAGCAGTTCCCCCGCACCACCGAAGTAGCGGGCAAGCTCTCCTTGGGGACTGTAGCGCCCAAAATTCTCGCAATCCAATCCATAGCGTCGGGCTGGCAGCAATCCTTGCGCAGATCGATACCGCACCTGCTCGCTGATGTAGGAGGCGTAGATCTCTACAAAAGGGAGCAGCCCCGCATCATCCAGCACCACGCACAGCGAATAGAGCTCCTCGCCTGAATCAAACGCCGCAACCCAAACCCGCAGCGCCTGCCCGAAAATCCCCACCAATGAAGGGAGCACCCCATCACGTAATTCACTCCAGAAGCTCGGGTCGCGGAAAAGCTCTGTGGTGGGCGGAAAGATAGATGCCAGCAGACCGTCGTAGACCGACCTTTCACCAGCAAGGATTCGTTGGGCCAACTCAAGCCCATCATGTATGCCCTCGGCGGCCATGAATCGCCCCATACGGAAGCCCGAAGAGGTAAGCGCAAGGTCAGAGAGCCGCTGCCCATACCGCTCCAGCACGGCAGTTTCCACTGCTCGAACCTCCTTAATCCCCACAGCGTACCAAGCTGATTGCGCCACTAGAACCTACTTTTTAAACTGGAACTACCTCACAGAATGGGCATGCCCCCTTGCATTTCTGCGACCTCCACGCCAATAAAGTAGACACAGAGCAGAGTTCCGTCCTCATTCCTGTTCGGGTAGAGTATTCCCCGTACCTCCCTATCCCCGGAATTCTGGGCGTGAAGCGTGAACTCGCCCTCTATATGGGCTCCATGTAGCACATCGCTCCACACCATTTCCAGCCCTTTCGCCCCTTTGGCACTCTGCCAGTCAGTGTTCGCCACAAAATGAGTTCCCTCTATGCCCTTACGCCCCATTTGGCGGTATATCTCCTCGAGCTTTTGGTTCGCCGTGAGCCATACGCCAGCCTCGTTCAGCTCCCCATACAGCATTCCCTCGCGCACAGCATTCCGCAGCACCTCTACCTCATGGGTTCGCCGCTCCATCTCCTCCTGCGTAGCCTGGATCTCCTCTAGGTTTTGGCGCATCTCCTCCTCCTGCTCGCGCATCTGCACCTGCTGCGCTTGGGCCTGCTGGAGCAGGTCGGCATTCCGCTGATTGCTCTGGGCCGTAAGCAATGTGCTGGCTATACTGCTGGAGACCATCTTCACGAATTCGATCTCATGGGGCTGAAAACCTCGCACCGAGGCCAACTCCAGCACGCCCAGCAGCTCTTCCTCTGTCTTAAGCGGCACCAGCAAAAGCTCGGTCGGAGGGGCTTGCCCTATGCCTGAGGTCAGGTCGCTGTAGCCCTCCGGTACATGGTTTAGGTGGATAGTATCGCGCTCTATGGCGCAAGTACCCACCAGGCCCTCTCCAAAATGCACCTCCCGCGCTAGGAATTTCTTACGCCCGTAGGCAAAACTAGCTGTAAGCAGCAGCACCTTTGCGCCATCACTCCCAGTGCCCACAGTGAACACACCGCCCTGCGCTGCCTCTAGGTAGTTCACCAGATGCTGAATGAGCGCATCGGCCAGCTCTGTTATGCTCCCGCTTCGCTCCCGTAGTATCTGGCCAAACTCCGCCAGCCCCTGGTTAGTCCAACCGTGTATCGCATCCTTGGCCTTCCTGTCGGCAGCTGCCGCCTCCTGTTCCACCAGGCTATTACGCAGCTCCACCAATGCGCGCCCTAGCGAATCGTTTGGCCCCAGCGGGGTAAAGGGGACATCGAAAGCCGCTCGCCCTATGGATTTCGCGAACTCGGTAGTCCGTTCCAACCCGTGCGTAAGCCGATTGAGCGATACTAGAATCCTGCGCATCTCTAGGAATCCGTGGGGTTCTCGCCGAGGGGGATGCTCACCCCGTGCCAAGCGGGCCAACCGTTCAGACATCCCCTCTAGCTGCCGACGAATGGCACGCCCCAGCACACCCCCCACCACCACAGCTAGCGAGAGCCAAACCACCAGCACTATCAACCACCATGCGCGCAGGCTTACCAATGCAGGCAGCGTATTTGGGGGCGGGAATTCCACCGCGAGGTAGCAGCCCAGCCGCTGGGAGTAGCGGTAGGCCAATTCTCGTTTTTGCCCAGGCCCCTCCGAAAACTGTAGCTCTACCCACCCAGTGCGCCCCGGGCTAAAGGCCATTTGCTCCATCACATCTGGGGGAATCCGCTCCCCTTCGCGGAGAAAATGGTACACTATACGCCCAGAGGGGTGCACCATCATGGGGTAGACCCCGCCGCTGCGGAATGGCATGCTGAACACCTGCCGCACTCGCTGATTCTCAGCACTGTCTACCCTTTCCAGATCGAGCCCCAGCAGCCCTAGCTCCGCCTCGAGGCGCTGGGCGAATACCTGTAGATCCTCCAGCTCCTGCCCACGGGTACTGTGGAGCATCATGCGGTAGAGAGGGTAGATCCCAGCGCACAGCAACACCAGGGCGCACGCAGCGCATACCAGCTGCACCCACCCCCGTACCCCTAAGCGTTGGGCTACATGCCTACAAGCTCTATACCAGCGCATCTACCTAGTAGCAATTAAAATAGCTGCCAATAACAAATCCTCACCCAGCACCGCGAAACTGCCCATCCCCCATCCAGCGGCAAGCCCCAGACGACCGCCTCCCCTACGCGGAGTAGCCCTGCTCACCCTCTTAGCAATCCTGCGAATCCCTACGTACATACACCTGTGCCATACGGCTATACCGCTCGGCCATAAGCCCTACTATCGACTCATGCAACCCAAGCACCAGCACTCCTCCAGGGTACAAATTTTGGTAAAACATTTCAAATATCCTATTCTGGAGCTGATTATTAAAGTAAATAACCACATTGCGGCAGAATATTATATCGAATTTCATAAAAAAAGGATTGGCACAACGCACCAAATCGTTACGGCGAAAGCGGATCTTCTGGCGGAGAAAGTCGTGCATTCGGATCTCGTCACGCTCCTTATCTATGGTGAAATACTTGGAGTAGGGTACCTCGGGTTTCTCCTCATAGTTAAGCGGGTTGGTGTTGATCACCCTATCGAAATTGTCGAGGTAGCTAAGATTGAAACGGTAGCGGTAGCAACCCAAAGCGGCCTGCCCAAGAATATCGCTATTGATATCGCTCGCGCAGATACGGGCGTGCTCCAGTAGCCCGAGCTCATTGAGCAGCATCATATCAGAGTACACCTCCTGCCCCATGCTACACCCCGCATGCCAGACATTGATCTGGGAATGCGTGCGAAACGACGGGTAGATGCTCCTGCGCAGCGTAATCCAAACTGGGGGATCGCGAAACAGCTCGCTGGTATTCACCGTAATGCGGTTCATCACCCGCTCCCCATAGCAGGGGTCTAGGGCTATGCGCTGCAGGAGGGTGCTGAGGGGTATATGCTCATCATCCAGGAGCTTGGCAATACGGCGACGCAACGACCTTTCGGAGTAATCCGAGAGGTCGAATGTGGTATGCTGGCGTAGCGCACCGACAAACTGGCACAGCTGCTCTTCGTCTACCGTATTCTCCATGGCCATACTCGCGATGCGCCCTCCACCTAACGGAACAGCCCCTGCGCAACGCTCATCCCGCTCTATACGGCATCCTGTCTAGCTACAAACCACACGCCGCACGCGTAACGCTAAGCCCTCCCCGTAGGCAGCACAAAGGTAGCAATTCTTCTTGGATGGCACAGCTAGAGAATCATGATCCTACGCGGGGCATTTTTT
>JABCOB020000008.1 GCA_013333835.2 Bacteroidia bacterium | reverse complement strand
GGAAGATGTGGGGGTGTCCGTGGCGGCAGGTTGGGTTGCAGCGGGTTCTTTACCCTCTATAATGTTGTCCATCAGCCCCATGAGTTCTTCCTGCTGGGCCATGAGCTCTGGGCTCTCGTCACCAGCCTCGTGGAGGAGCTGCTTGAGGTGGTCTACTGAGCGCAGGGTAACGTCGAGTATCGCGCCGTTCACCTCGCGTTCGTGGCTGCGTACCAGGTCGTAGATCGTCTCCATGTGGTGGGTGAAACGGTCTATTTGCTCGTAGCCGAACATGCTGCTGTTCCCCTTGAGGGTGTGCATGATGCGGAAGACGCGCTGCACGATATCGATATCGCCCGGATTTTCCTCGAGTTCGAGAACCGTTTTCTCGAGCGTGTCGATGAGGTCCACCGCCTCCTCTATAAACTTCTGCTTGAAGTTGTCCATTGAGCTATCCATCACCGTAGCACTTTATTGAGCGCAGCGATCAGCTTGGCGGGTACGAAGGGCTTGATGATCCACCCTGTGGCGCCGGCCTCTTTGGCCTCCATTTTCTTGCTGGTCTGCGATTCAGTGGTTAGAAATAGTATGGGAATGCGGGTGTAGGGTTCCATCTGTCGCACGTGCTTGATGAGGGTGATGCCATCCATCTGCGGCATGTGGAGGTCGGTGATGATCATGTCGATCTCGCGCCCATCCAGGAATTTTAGAGCATCGGTGCCGTCATCGGCTATCAGCACCTCGAAACCCTCGTTCTCTAGGGTGAAGCTCACCACCTCGCGGATGCTCTCCGAGTCGTCTACTATCAGTATTTTCTTAGGCATGGTCTTGCGCTGTGTTCTAGTTAGGTCTGGCCCCGCTATCTACCCATTGGGCGAAGCCCGTGGTGCGGATGAGCTGGGCGAGGTCTGGTTCTAGGTTCAGCTCCACCTTGAAATCCGCGTTGCGGCTGGCTTGGTAGGTGTTGTAGCTGTGGAGCAGCTGGAGGAAGCTTAGGTCTAGGGCCGCCACCTGGGTGCATACCAGGCGGACATCCTTGTACTTCTTGGCGCCTTCGCGCAGGAAACGGAGAATCTCCTCTGCGCAGTCCAGCGTCAGGTTGCCCTGTAGGTTCAGCACACCGCTTCCAGCAGTGCGCCCCGCGGTGGCCTTCAGTTTTACGCTCTTCATAGTAGGTTAGTTTCTGGTTTGTTCTGGGCGGGGTGGGGCATCCCGTTTTTTCAATCCTTATCCCCCAGGGGCTTGCTGCCGAGTGCCTATGGGGCGTTCAACGTCTACTTTGCGGTTGTTCTTCCCATTTTAAAAAAGCTCAAGCCCGTCATCGTCTTCGCTGGCGGTTGCTACCTCGGGCATCTCTTCGCCGAAGAGGTCCACGTCGCCCTGCGCGCCCATGGTATGCGCCTCGTGTACACGGCGTTCGCTGGCCATGGTGTAGCGTTGCCGGACCGATTCCAGGTCGGCGCTCTCCTCTACGTGTACCACCTCGCGGACGCGGGCGGCTATCCGGTTTAGGATGTCCACTATCTCCTCTATGGCCTCCTCAAAGAAATCGTAGTAGCGTATCTCGCGGAGCGCATTTTTGGTGTCAGTTTCTACTCGCAGGCTTCGCGCTTCTATCTCAGATAGCAGCGAGGCGCTTTCCTGCTCGGTGCGTGCAAGTGCTGAGGCTATGCCGTGCATGCGGTTGGCCCCCTCGGCTAGGCTGTTCCACAGCGGTAGTTCGTCTTGGAGCTGCGCTTGGAAATTCGCTAGCTCTACCCCGTGCCTCTGCATGTGCAGAGCGTTCTCGTACACGATGTCGCCGTAGGTATCGAGGTCGGCCATCACAGATTTCATCTGGGCGAGGAGGTCGGCGCAACCCTCGCGCTGCTGGGTTGCCTCGCTGAGCTGCAGGAGGGGGTGACCCAGCGAACGGATCTGTCCAAATTCGATGTGGCGGAGTACGAGGTCTTCTGTGATGGCCTCGTTGGTCTCTGCTAAGGCGGTGAGGGTCTCGCGCAGCGATGGCACGTCATCGCCTAGGGATGCGAGCACTTCGCGTGAGTGCTGTAGACGCCCGAGCAGCTCAGACATGGCGGTGGTGGCGGTGTCGCCAGGCCTAGCACGGAGCGAGTCTCGGCTTAGGCTTGCGATCTCCTCCATGTCGCGAGAGATGCTGCGGAAGTGCTGCGCCAGCATCTCTATTGCCTGCTGGTACTCGCGGTTGGTGGCCACCAGCTGGGCGCTTTGCAGCGATGAGATGTCGCGGATTTGCACCAGGGCATCTATTCTCGCCTGCTCGGTGTCATCATCAGCCCGTGCTACAGCCGTGAGGTTGTCCATGAGTTCATGGTGGGCGGTCTGGATGTGCTCCATCTTCTGCCTGATGATGTCCTGGTACTGGAGGTTGGTGATGATGCCCGCGATGCTCTTGGATGTGCTTTCGGTTTTCTGCGTAATTTCTGGGATGAGCGCATCGGACTCTCGGTGCTTCTCAGCAAAGAGGAGGAGCCCGTAGCGCACGGAACTCTCCACGTGCTCTATACCCCGCAGGCAGTGGTTTCGTACCTGTTGTATGGCTCGCTCTTCCTGCTCTAGGCGGTGCGCGTACCCCTGCGCTTGCCGCCCAGTGGAGAGGATTAGGTTTATGAAGAGTTCCACCTCGCTACGCAGCGCGGTAAAGGTCTCTGGGGGGTAGCCCACGCGGTCGGGTAGCCCGTCTCGTCCCAGCGTAAGGTTGGCTAGCAGCAGGTTGAGCGTGCTGGAATTCTGCGCGATGTTGCGCAGCGGGAGGTAGATGGCCGTAAGGTGTCGACGGAGCGAGTGGATGCGGCGTAGGATAGAGTCGAGCAGCCTGCCTAGCTGGGTGTGGCACTGGTCGAGGCTCGCCTGGAACGCCTCTAGGTCATCTGTGAGCTTGCGATTTGCCCCTGTGCTGAAGAGCTGGAAAAGCGAACCCGCCGAGATGGATATGGCCTTGGCATCCTTGTAGAAGGCTTTGAACTTGGAGTTTAGCCCGAGGAAGTCCTCGCTTGAGCAGCGATGGAGCTCTAGGATCTGGCTATCGATAAGGTTGAATAGCTGCACAATCGCCCCTAGCGATTCCTTGCTCTTGAGATCGAGTGTCCCGATCAACTCGGCTTGCTGCAGCTTTTCTACCATGCGAATCCTAGGGGATGCTCCCGTCTTTATACCCCACTTAAACGCAGCAAAGGTAGTGAAAGTTGCACCGAAACACCCCGAATTCCCCGAATCAGGACAATGCTGTAACATTTATTACAAAGCTAGCGAGCGGGGCTCTGTTCGCAAGGGCGTTGACCTCAAGAGCTACGGCGATTCTTTATCACGACGCGGCACGCCGCATCGCTACCAACGTCAGAGAGCCCGCTAGGGCGAACACTCGCAGGGGGCGGGGAAATCTTCGCGAAAACCGCGAAGACCCCGCCCCTACAGTCGGCATTGATGGGGAGGACATTAAGACCATTGCCCCCAATAAACGCCGCGGTCTTGGTTAGGGCGGGCACTCGGGGGTGGGCGGGCGCCCCTACAGCACCGCCCCTACCAAGCGTGCGATAGCCAATCTCACCCAATGGTAGAAATGGGATTCTCTACAGCAAACCCCACGGCAAATTCTTTATCACGACGCGGCACGCCGCATCGCTACGGTCTTCGAGAATTTTAATTGCATGATTAAAAATTCTTTACCCGCAAGAAGGGGAAAACTTCCCTATAAAGGATTGAACCCATGCGGGTTCTTTGCCGCGGTCTCCCTTTTGGAATACGGCGATTTAAATCATATTCTCCCGTTCTCCGAAGGACGTAGCGACGCGGCGTGCCGCGTCGTTATCCCCCCGTTCGCCGTTCCCATTGATGCCCGTCTTGTCGCAAATGGTGGTCGATGTCGCATGCGTCGTCGCACCCTCCCCGCAATGCCGCCTGTAGGGGCTGGGTCTTCGCAGCGCGAAGATTCCCCCGCCCACGGCCCCCACCCGTGCCGCCTCGCGCCGCCAAAAACACCCCAATGTGCGTCAAAAGTCCCCTCATCGGAATTGGCTGAAAACAATTAGGGCTGG
>JABCOB020000007.1 GCA_013333835.2 Bacteroidia bacterium | reverse complement strand
GCAGGTGCTGGTAACGCATGATATGCTGGGCATTACCCAGGAGTTCTCGCCCCGCTTTCTCCGTCGTTACGCGGCGCTCGGGGATGAGATGCTGCAGGCTTTCCAGCACTACATAGACGATGTGAAAAGGGGCGACTTCCCAAACGAGAGGGAACAGTACTAGGATTCACACGGTTACGGCAAGGAGGGGTTCAGCATGCAGAGGCTCTATCTTCTGATGGCAATGCCCCGGGTGGTGTGCATGGTCCATTAGCCTCCCGTCGGCTTTTTCTTTGCACGGCGGTTCAACGGGCGGATGGCAAGCGAGAATAGTTCTGGCGGCAGGCACGGGAGGGATTGGATTAGTTGGTGCTGCGGGTTGGCGTTCCTCCCAAAAAGTGAAATGCTAACGTGATGACATTTCTAATTCGTTGGTTCTCAATTTAAAGGGATTGTTGAACGGTTCGCGACCTCTGCAAAAGACTCGCGGGTGCACCAGACGGTAGGGGTTTTATGTTGTTCTTCTTCTCTATAAAAAGGTTTTAATCAATCACTTAAATTTAAAGCATGTCGCGGACCAATACCCTTGCCTCCCGCATCCTCTACGAGGATAACCACTACATAGCGCTCAATAAGCTCTGCGGCGAGCTGGTGCAGGGCGATGAGACGGGCGATGAGCCGCTGGTAGATGCCGTTCGGTCGTACATCCGTATACGAGAGCAGAAGCCCGGTGAGGCCTTCGTGCAGGTGGCACACCGTATAGACAGGCCGGTGAGCGGAGTTGTGCTTTTCGCCAAGACCTCCAAGGGGCTAGCGCGCATCAACGATCTCTTCCGTCGGCAGGCGGTAGAGCGTACCTACTGGGCTATAGTGGAAAAGCTGCCCCCGAAGGAGGAGGATACGGTAGAGGGCTACCTTACCCGAAACACCCAGCAGAACAAGAGCCACTTCTCCCAGAGCAAGCGTGCGGGTGCGCAGGCGGCACGCCTTAGCTATCGGCTGGTGGGGGGCACTACGAACTACTACATGGTGGAGGTGAAGCTGCTCACGGGGCGCCATCACCAGATACGGGCGGTGCTCGCATGGCTCGGATGCCCAGTGCGGGGCGACCTGAAGTATGGCGCGCGACGCTCGCTGCCCGAGGGGGGGATCGATCTCCACGCACGGTCATTGGCGTTTACGCACCCGGTGAAGAATGAACCTGTACGTATAGTGGCGCCGCCGCCTGAGACGCCTCTCTGGAAGATTTTCGTGCAGACCGCCGGGGAGCCGTTGAAACGTTAGTGGATAATCCCGTATCTTTCGGCACTAGCTCTAGCGAATCCTGCGGATGTTTCCCCATTCCTGCCCTTTCCGTTGGTGTTCACCCTCTCTCCCGTTGTAGATAGAATTGCGCCATCTGTAGCCATTAAGCCTCTTCACCCATGCCCCAGAACCCTCAGCGCTCTACGCCCCGCCAGTCCTCTAGCCCTCTTGGCGATTTTTCGCAGTACGTGGGGGCGAAAATGCCTCCCTGCGCGCCAGATATCGAGCGGGCTGTGCTGGGGGCGCTCATGCTGCAGCGAGACCTCGCGCTCGATCTGCATGAGTTCCTGAAGGCAGAGCATTTCTACGACCCGAACAACCAGACGGTCTACCAGGCCATCACCGACTTGATCCTACGGAATCAGGCCGTGGATCTGCTCACCGTGCGGCAGCAGCTTACCGACATGGAGCTGCTGGAGCAGGTGGGGGGCGCGCCCTACCTGGCCTCGCTTACGGGCATGGTGGCCAGCGGGGTGCATGCGGTAGAACACGCCAAGATCGTGATCCAGAAGTACCTACAGCGCGAGCTGATACGGCTGTGCGCCGAGGTGCAGGCCAGCGCCTACGATGGGCAGGCCGACGTGGACGACCTGATAGAGGAGGCGGAGCAGCGGGTATTCGAACTCCACGAGTTCGGCGCGAAGAAGGAGAGCGAGTCGGCAGAGCTGGTCCTGAAGCGGGTGATGGAGAACATAGAGAAGGCCAAGGAGCTCGACCAGGGGCTAAGCGGGCTTCCCACAGGATTTGACAATCTCGATGAGATGACCCAAGGCTGGCAGAAGGGCGACCTCATCATCATAGCCGCACGCCCCTCCATGGGGAAAACGGCCTTTGTGCTCACCATGGCGCGGAATATGGCCCTGAAGCACAAGGCCTCCATCGCATTCTTCAGCCTGGAAATGCCCAATGAGCAGCTGCTCATGCGTCTGCTGGTGGCCGAGTCGAAGCTCGACTCCAAAATGGTGCGCGCGGGCAAGCTCCGCGATGATGAGTGGGTGCGGCTTAGCGACGCGGTCAATACCCTAGCCGGCATGCGTATCCGCTTTGATGACACCCAAGCCCTTGGGATTGGGGAGCTCCGCTCAAAGGCAAGAAGGCTCAAGACCAAGTATAATATAGACCTGATTATCATCGACTACCTACAGCTCATGACTGCCCCTTACAACAAGCAGGGCAACCGAGAGCAAGAGGTCAATAAGATCTCAAATTCGCTGAAAGCGCTGGCCAAAGAGCTCGACATCCCCATAGTGGCGCTTGCCCAGATGAACCGTGCCTCGGAGTCGCGCACCGAGAAGTTCAAGCGCCCCATACTCTCCGACCTGCGAGAATCGGGCGCCATAGAGCAGGATGCTGACATTGTGGCATTCATCCACCGGCCTGAGTACTACGGGATTCCAACGTATAACGATGGAACTTCCACTGACGGCATGGCCGAGCTCATTATACGCAAGAACCGCAACGGGGAGACAGGGACGCTCTTCCTCCAGTTTGTACCGCACCTCACCCAGTTCAACGACATTGGTGACCGGAAAGACCACTACCAAGAGGCAGGCGGGGATACGCTAGACACCCCAGGTGCAGGGGGATTTGCCACTCTGCAGTCCAAGGCCAACACCTACACAGCACCGGCGCTTGGGGCAGGGGGTATCTCGCTCTCATCGTTGGGCAACCCGAATGGCGCGGGGAATTTCCCGGTGAATGGGGAGGAAGACAACCCCTTCTAGCCAGAATTCTTTTTGCGCAATTCTGAATAATCTTGTATCTTTGCCCTGTGTATAGTGGGGCATTTTTCATTTTACGCAGCTGTGTTTTCGGGCTAGTACGCTGGTGCGTAGCAGCTAGGGCTTTTAGTTGGTGGTTCCAAACAGTACATTCGTATGGCAGAGGTAAAGAGAGTCTATAAGTTCGGCGCAGGGCAAACCGAGGGTAAGGCCGGCATGCGCAATGAGCTGGGTGGCAAGGGGGCTAACCTGGCGGAGATGAGTTTGCTGGGAATGCCTGTGCCTCCTGGTTTCACCATCACCACCACCACTTGCAATGAATACTACACCCTAGGGCGAGACAAGGTGCTCTCGCTGTTGGAGGCCGATGTACGGAGTGCCATCGCCTTCATAGAGGGGGAGATGGGGGCTAAGTTCGGTGATCGAGAGAATCCCCTGCTGGTATCAGTCCGCTCTGGTGCTAGGGCCTCCATGCCCGGGATGATGGATACGATCCTCAACCTCGGGCTCAATGACGAGGCTGTGCTTGGCCTGGCCAAACGCACGGGCAATCCTCGCTTTGCGTGGGATAGCTACCGCCGGTTCGTGCAGATGTACGGCGATGTGGTGCTGGGGATGAAGCCTGAATCCAAGGAGGATATCGACCCCTTTGAGGAGATTATTGAAGAGCGCAAGCGGGCTAAGGGCATAAGCTCAGACACCGAGTTCACGGCTGAGGATCTGCAAGAGCTGGTGGTGCGTTTCAAGAAGGCCGTAAAGGATCGCACCGGGCGCGATTTCCCCACCGAGGCCATGGAGCAGCTCTGGGGTGCTGTGCTGGCGGTATTCGGCAGCTGGATGAACGACCGCGCCAAGCTCTACCGCCGTTTGAACAAGATTCCCGAGGAGTGGGGTACAGCCGTGAATGTGCAGGCTATGGTGTTCGGCAATATGGGCGATACCTCGGCCACGGGAGTAGCTTTCACCCGCGATGCAGCTACGGGAGAACGCCTGTTCAACGGGGAGTTCCTGGTGAATGCCCAGGGTGAAGATGTGGTGGCGGGCATCCGTACCCCACAGCCCATCACCATAGAGGGCTCACGCCGTTGGGCAAAGCTCAAGGGGGTAGATGAGGCTACCCGTAAGAAGGTGGCCCCCTCGCTGCAGGAGGTGATGCCCAAGGTATTCGAGGAGCTGGATGCCATAGAGCATCGCCTAGAGGACCACTACCATGATATGCAAGACATAGAATTCACCGTGCAGGATGGCCGCCTCTGGATGCTGCAAACGCGCTCTGGAAAGCGGACAGGCAAGGCAATGGTGAAGATGGCTATGGATATGCTAGCCGAGGGGCTGATAGATGAGAAGACTGCGGTAGAGCGCGTAGAGCCAGAGAAGCTCGACGAGCTGCTGCACCCGGTATTTGAGAAGGCGGCGCTCTCCAAGGCCAAGACTATAGCACTAGGGCTGCCAGCCTCGCCAGGTGCGGCCTCGGGTAGAATCGTTTTCTTTGCAGAGCAGGCTGAGGAGTGGGCAGAGAAAGGCGAGAAGGTGATCCTAGTGCGCCTAGAGACCTCTCCGGAAGACCTCCGGGGGATGCATGCCGCCCAGGGAATCCTCACGGCGCGTGGCGGTATGACTTCGCACGCTGCCGTAGTGGCTCGCGGAATGGGTAAGTGCTGCGTATCGGGCGCGGCTGGCATTGAGGTAGACTACAGCAAGCGGGAGCTTAAGGTGAGCGGTGGGCTCTACAAGGAGGGCGATTGGATCTCGCTGGACGGCAGCACGGGTAAGGTCTACGAGGGGCAGATTGCCACGAGCGATGCAGAGATGGACGCTGATTTCGCCCACCTCATGGAGCTGGCCGATAAGTACGCTAAGCTGGAGGTACACACCAATGCAGATACCCCCAGGGATAGCAAGGTGGCTCGCAGGTTTGGTGCTACGGGCATCGGCCTCTGCCGCACAGAACATATGTTCTTTGAGGGCGACCGTATAAAGGCGATGCGCGAGATGATTCTGGCCCACGACCTCAAAGGCCGTCAGGCTGCCTTGGCCAAGCTACTGCCTATGCAGCGAGAGGACTTCGAGGGTATATTTGAGGCGATGGCTGGCCTGCCTGTGACGGTGCGCCTGCTCGACCCGCCTCTGCATGAATTCCTCCCCAAGGTTGAGAGCCAGATACGGGAGGTGGCGGCCAACTCGGGCGTAACGGTGGAGGCGCTAAAGGCTAGGATAGAGGGGCTAAGCGAGGTGAACCCCATGCTGGGCTTCCGTGGTTGCCGGCTAGGGATTGTCTACCCTGAGATTACCGAGATGCAAACCCGGGCGATTATCGAGGCAGCCCTGAAGCTCAAGAAGAAGGGCATAGAGGCCAAGCCAGAGATCATGATCCCGCTAACAGGCATCCTTAAGGAATTCCAGAACCAACGGGCGGTGGTACTACGCACGGCCGAGGAGGTGTTCCGCGAGTACAAGGATCGGGTGAACTTCAAGGTCGGCACGATGATAGAGATTCCACGCGCCACCCTGATTGCAGATCAGATTGCGCAGGAGGCCGACTTCTTCAGCTTCGGCACTAACGACCTCACGCAGATGACCTTCGGGTTCAGCCGTGACGATATCGGGAAGTTCCTGCCGTACTACCTAGAGCAGGGAATCCTGAAGGTAGACCCATTCCGTTCCATAGATCCCGAGGGTGTGCTGGAGCTAATGAAGACCGGCGTAGCCAAGGGGCGGGGTGCAAAGAAGGGCCTCACTATCGGTATTTGCGGAGAGCATGGCGGTGATCCCACCTCTGTGGGCTACTGCCATGAGCTGGGCATGGACTACGTGAGCTGTTCGCCCTTCCGGGTGCCGATAGCACGGCTAGCTGCTGCCCAGGCTGCGATACGGTAGGACAGTGGAATGAAAAGTCTGCACGTATAGCTCTATAGGGCAATAAATCATTTCCGGTGAAAAGAAAAGGGCGACCGCACAGGTCGCCCTTTTTTCGTACCTTTGCCGCGAAGAACCCCAAGATCTATGGCTCGAAATCAGATCCTCAACGCCGCCAAGGCCTCCAAGAAGGATGAATTCTACACCTCCCTAGAGGATATCGACAGGGAGCTACGGCATTATACCCACCACTTCCAGGGGAAAACGGTGCTGTGCAACTGCGATGATCTTCGGGTGAGCAACTTTTTCGCCTACAACACCGAGCTCAAAGGCCCAGAGGCATGGTATTATGCGAGTCTTGCTATGTTCGTAGGATGATTTAAGCGATTGATTTATATACGGTTCTGGGTATTATTACCGAGCGGGGATGGAGGCTGCGTAGGGCTCCATCCCCGCTCGTCGTATAGTAGGGGCTCGCTTGCGAGAGGGTAGATTCTATCCTCAGGGGGCAGTTAGCCCATTCACCTGCGCCTCTAGGGCTGCATTGGCCTCGCCCAGCTCGTTTACCTGGTGGCGGAGACGGCTGACTTCACGGTTTGCATCCTCCAGGGCATGGATGTTGTCTTCACCCGAGCGGATACCCATTACAGCGTTTGACACCATGTGGACGCACCGCCGTATGAGGGCGATCTCGTGGGGAAGGAAGGGGGTGAATCGCCCGAGCACTACCACCCCCACGCTGCCAGTATCGGCCTCCATCGGTACTAGTAGAATGGCAGGAGGGGCGCACTGCCCAAGCCCGGAAGAGATCTGGAGGAAATGCTCTGGGAGGTCGGTTATGTGCTGCATCGTGTTGCTGGTGTAGCATCCCCCTATTAGCCCCTCCCCTTGTGGGATTAGGCTATTCTCGTTGCGCTGCGCCTGGGTTAGGGCTTGGTCTGCCGTTAGGTGCAGCTCTATGGTCATCGTTTCGGGGTTGAGCCGTGCCACGTAGAGGGCTGCCACATTGGCCTCCACGTATTTGGCCAGCATTTCCAGCGAGGTTTTGCATATAGCGGTCATCTCGCGGGTGGTTTTCGTTAGGGTGTTCTCCATGCCCGTGTAGCCCGCTTCTATCCATTGCTGCGTGCGGATTTCCTCTTGCAATGCGGCGGCTTTGGCGCATTCCTCGTTGCGCTCTTCCACCAGTCGAGCCTCCTCCTCTTGGTAGCGGGCTATTTCTGCCTGCTGCGCGATGTTGCGCTCTGCGCGCCTACGGGCTTGGGTTACAAGGTTCACCATGAGCGGGAGCGAGAGGATGGCGAATAGCAGGAATAGCCCGAGATACCCGAGTTTTAGAGGGCTTTCGGCGCCGAGCTGTAGGTATATGGCATCGGCGGTGATGCAGGCGAATATCCCCAGCAACCCTAGGGTTATAGGCCAGGCCTGCGGCTTACGGTGGCAGATAGCCCGGGTGAGTACCCCTAGCACCAGGAACAGGATAGACACCAGCCCGTACAGCGTGATGGCGTGCTTGTACTCCGAGAAAATGGCCGGCGGGAGAATGGCGATGAGCACCGATGCCACCACCCCCACAGAGGCCAAGGGGAGTAGTACCCAGAAGTTTACCTCGCGGGGAAAGCGTTGGCGCACGAATATGAGGCTGCAAGCTACCGCGAGCGGCGTGGGCATGTATCGCGCAACGTTGAGCATTGTCCAGGAGAGGTTCGGGAATAGGTCTAGGAACGCCTGGCTACTCTCCGAGAGGGTGTGCACAGCCAGCAGAAGCCCCGTGGCCACCATCCATAGCCCTTGGAGGCCCCCGTAGGCAGCGCGATCCATGAGGCCGTAGAACACTATGAGCACCAGCAAGATCCCGATGGTGAGGAAATCTCCCCGGATTTCCTGGCGGGCATCGAGGAGAATTTTGTCCATTGGGCCAAAGAGGATATTGTGCCGAATGCCAGCGCGGGCATAGCTGTAGTTGGCCACCTGTAGCACGCACTCGAGCGTGTCTGGGGTGAGCGCAGAGTCTGCGGCATTGAGCGGTACGGGGAGGGTGAGTACTGCGGGTTTGCTCTTGGCGCCAAAGGGGTTGTTGGCCACTCGTCCTACCGATGCCAGCAGCGTCCCATTCACCCAGAATCGGTAGCTGCTGTAGATTACCGGCAGGCGGAAGGCCAGCAGTTCCTCGGGCCTACTCTTGGCAGGGGGGAGTATGAAGAATCGGTAGGTAGCGCAGCCCTCTGAGGGGAGAGGGCACCCGTTCACCCGGTAGTGCGTCCAGGTGTCGGGAATACGCGCCAGGGTGGGCGTATCCACCGCCCGGGCCTTGAAATCGGCGGGGTCTATCAGCTTCTGCCAGTAGAACTCAGCGTAACCCTTGAGCTTGTGGGTGGTGCGGGCCGCAGCGCTCCCGTTGCGGAAGTCGAACACCGCGCATGTGTCTACCCCGGCGAGAACCGTGGTTGCGCAGCTAAGCCCCCACCACAGCAGTAGAAACCGTAAGCCTACGCCCTGCAGAGCTAGGGATGCCCTTGGGTTAATCCGTTGGCCCATCCCCCTTCTGGGTGGGAGCATACGGGCTTTTTGATCGTAATCCATCCTAGGTGGTTAGGAGCGCCTTAGGACGCCCGATCTGTAGGTGGTAGAAATGGGCTATTGCTCGGGCTGTTGCTTGGCGCCCAGTTGGTCGTGGGTGCACTCTATGGTTATCTGCTTGCAGGCATTCATGTTTCGCCGTTTGCAGGCCGCATGGAAGTCTAGGCAAGCCTTGGCCCGATTCCCTTCGCGCAGGTAGGCCATACCGCGGTTGTAGAGTATTATGGCGTTGCTATCGTCTATCTCTAGGGCTTTGCTGTAGGCTAGCACCGCATCCTCGTAGTTCCCGGCCCTGTAGAGCGCAGAGCCACGGTAGCTGTGGGCAGTGGCATTGCGGGGGTTGAGCTCTACGGCTTTATCGTACCATGAGATGGCGCTAGGCCCATCTACCTTGCGTGTTTCCTGGGCTATGAGCCCCTGGGTTGCGATACCGAGGTTTAGGTAGAGGGTGGAGCGCAAGGGCTGCTCTGCCCCGAGGAGTTCGTTGGCCTTTTGCAGCGTCTCGTAGGCCGTTTTGAAGTTGCCGCGCATGTTCTGGGCCACGCCGAGGTATACGTAGAGCTCCCCCATGGTGGGGGTGCGCTTTACGGCATCGGAGAGCACCTGTTCTGCGCGCCGAGCATCTTGCCCACGTAGGTAGGTGTCGGTAAGCGCTGAGATCACAGCCGTATCTTGCGGCGCCTCCTTGTAGGCCATTTCCAGGAATTTGCGGGCAGAGGAGAGATCCCCCTGCGCGAGGGCCGCTTTGCCTTTCTCTAGGTTTGTGGGGCCCTGGGCAACGGATTCTCCTGCCAGTAACAGACCTGCTGTTAGGCCTAAAAACGTAAGTATCGTGTAAAGAAATCTTTCCATTCCCCTCGGAGTCAGTGGTGTAATGATGAAAATAATATTTGCTGCGTTGGTTTAATCCACGGGCATTGCTTGGGCTAATCCTCCACGGCCAACCCCATGGGTTCATGCACCGAAGTTCGCTGGCGGAGGGCTTGTCCGAGTGTTATCTCGTCAGTTTGCTCCAGCGTTTCGCCGAATGGCATACCTCGAGCCGGCACGCTGATTCTCACATTCAGGTCCTCCAGCTTGCGGCGTAGGTAGAAGGTGGTGGTGTCGCCCTCCATGTTCACGCTGAAGGCGAGGATCACCTCCTCTATCCCCCCGTCTTGCACACGCTGCAGTAGCTGGGCAATGGGGAGCTGCTCAGGGCCTATCCCTCCCATGGGGTCTATGAGCCCTCCCAGCACGAAATACTTCCCGTTGAAGCCGCCGGCGCGCTCTATGGCCAGCTGGTCGCGCACATCGGCCACTACGCAGAGCTGCCCGTTGGTGCGGCTCTCATCAGCGCAGGTAGGGCATAGCACCCCCGTGTCGCTGAATCCGAGGCATTCGGGGCAATGCTGCATTCCCGTAAGGCAGTCGGCTATAGGCTGTACGAAACGATCTTGCATTTCGCCGCGCTGCAGGAGGTGGAGCATGTAGCGTTGCGCAGATTTCCGCCCAACGCCGGGCAGCTGCATGAGCGCCTCCACGGCCCGTGCGAAAAGCTGCGAATTGTACCCCAGCTCTAGCTCTTCCATTGTTGCATGCTGTTGCCCACTGCGCTGGCGTGGGTGTTAGTTCTGCGATTCTGCCCGCAAAGGTAGCACTATTTCTTGAGTATTGGGTAGGGCAAGCGCTCTAATTACGTTAGCGTGTGTTTCGTATTGACGAGTTTAGCGATGGGGGTAAACGGGCAGTAGAATGCTATGGTGGGGATGGAAATCGGATTAGAGGTTTAGACTACGGCCGCATGCGGTATGGTCGCTCGGTATTCGGAGGGGGGAGAATCTGGCGGGTTCCCAACGCCGTGCTGGCTCTTTATCGCGGTCACTTTCACGCTTATAGGGTTGCTACTGTTGGTGTTTTTCCCTATGCCCTAGGTACAATTTTTCGCCGGCGCGGAGTGCGCATTTAGCTGCGATCTCTGGCGGGAGTTCAGCTGCGTAGTCTCGCACTTGCACTTGGAAACCCGCGGCCTGAAGCCGTTCGGCATAGTCTCGCCCGTAAAGCCGTAGGTGGTCTCGCTGATGGTAGTACCGTTCGCGGAGCTTCGGGGTGTTTATGGCGGGATCTTCGAGCGTATCGGCCCTATTTTCGTCTATCGGCACTAGGAGCACCGCGGTTCCCCCGGGGGCTAGCACGCGGTAGAGTTCACGCATGGCGAGCCTGTCGTCTGGTATATGCTCCAGCACATGGTTGCACAGTATCAGGTCGAATGATTCGTCAGGAAAGGGGAGCGCCTGGATGTCGCAGTGAACTTGGGCCCATGGGGAGTTGAGGTCTGCGGTGATGTAGTGCAGGTTCTCCATATGCGCGAGGCGTTTACGCAGCGCCCACTCTGGCGCCATGTGCAGTATGCGGTAGGGCCTGCTTGCCAAATCGAGTTCACGGTGCAGGTAGAGCCAGATGAGCCTGTGGCGTTCGAGCGATAGCGATTTGGGGGCTAGGGCATTACGCCGCTGCGCTACGCGTCCGTAGGGGAGTAGCGTGCGGTAGCCGAATCCGTCGATGGGATCTTGGTACCGATGGCCGCGGCACACCTGCGCTAAGCACCACCCCACGGCTACTCCCACCCGGTGCAGCAGAGTGCGCGGTATGTACCTTGTGGCTAGGCTTATGGCTTTTCCTAGCATAGTTGTAGGCTGTTACCCATCGGGATTCTCCTTGGAGTCGACCTTCAGTAGCCGGTCGATGTTCTCTATGTAGTCCAGCGAATCGTCTAGCGCAAAGGTTAGTTCTGGCACTACGCGTAGCTGTTTCCCCACCCGTTTGCCGAGCTGGTAGCGTATCTCTTTCGCACGGGCCACTATGGACTGCACCACCTCTTCTGCGTTGCCCGAGGGGAATATGCTTAGGTAGGCGTGCGCGTACTCCAGATCTGACGATACCCGAACGCGGGTTACCGTTACCATTCGCCCCTGGCAGTATTCCCGAGCGCCCAGCTGGAATATTTCGCTGAGGTCGCGCTGCACCTGCCGTGCCACTTTTAGCTGCCGTGTGCTTTCCTCGCCTGTTTGCATTGCTGTAGCATGCGTTATATCGTTCTGCTCGCCGCAGTATCCAATTTGCCGCAAAGCTAAGTTTTTTTTTTCAGACCACCGCATTTTGCGCCAAT
>JABCOB020000006.1 GCA_013333835.2 Bacteroidia bacterium | reverse complement strand
CTCCAGAGCCTGTAGGGTTAGCTCTTCTACGGCTGTTAGCTGTTCGCGAGGCACTTGGCGGGCATGGGGATGTATGGCGAACATGTACTGCAGGTAGAGTTCGTTGGCCCAGTTGGCCTCCAGCCGTGTTTTAAGGTCGCTGGGTATTGGAGAGCCAGAGTAGGGGTCGAGAAGGGCCTGGAGGGTGGCGTGGAGAATGGTGCCGGTTTCCTGTGCTGTGAGCTCTATCCCCTTAGGTTTTTCAGGCTCTTCAATTTTTGCCAGATGCTTGAAGTAGAATTGCAGCGGGCAGCTGAGGTAGTCTGATATTGCGTGGGGCGATAAGCTGCGAAAGGGTGCAGAGGAATCGTATGCGAGGTGCGGTTCTCGTAGTTGTCCATCGGGGGTTTCTGACGAGAACTCTTGGGGTGGGTTTCCTCTTTTTTCGGCAGGAATCAGGTAGCTTTGCAGGGCCTCTAGCACAGCACCCTCCTTTGGTACGAAATCTACTGCAAGCCGCTCGGAGTAGGGTGAAAATACGTAGGAGATTTCTGGTGGAGGAGCGGTCTCTGTGGAGTATCTCAACTGGGCAATGTATCGGCTCGCTTCGCCTTTAGCACCCTCGCTGGGGTTGTTCACATAGATCAGGGTTACATCATCGGCATCGTCCACTATCGTCTGGTAGTAGTAGGCGTACATGGCTTCCCGCTCGGTGATTGTGGGCATGCCAAAAGCTCTTTGCAGCGAAGGGAGGATGAATGATTGCCGTTGGGCGACTTGCAGGAGGTGGTACTCATTGCACGAGAGAATGATAACCCGCTTGAAGCTAAGGGTTCTGGTCTCAAGGAATCCCATGAGCTGCAGCCCGCTGAGTGGTTGCCCTATGAATGAGGCCTTGGCATTGCGAAAGAGCTTGGGGAGTATTGAGAGGATTAGCTGGGCAGAAGGTGTGTATTCCATCCGTCTAAAAGCCCCTTCAAGCTTGGCGAGTGTTTCGGAGGTTGAAAGAATGTACTCCCGCTCTAGGAGTGCCGCCTGTAGCCGTTGCGATTCCCCGCTATCGTCGGCCTCTGCGTTGGCTACTATGGCATCTACGCCCTCGCCAACAAGGGATAGTGTGTACTTGAGAGCTGAAAAAAAATCTTGTTTTTCGGCGAATTGGCCGTAGCAAGATAAGCATTCAGCATCATCGGCTGGCACATTGGTACAGTACTCAAGCTCAAGCCCTCGATTCCTTTCCGTAAGCCCTGGCAGGCAGTAGGCGTAAGGATGCTGGGCCAATGCGGTAACTGCGGTTGCGGAGAAGTACCCGGGTACGGTACTGGTAGATTCAGCGGCGGCTCCTAGCGATTCCTCTTGGGTAGCGGCATCCTGCATGTAGGATTTGAGCAGTGTTAGAACTCCCTCGACTAGCGAGTAGGCTAGCGTGTTGCGGATAGGGTAGCCCATCGTCACATTGCACTGGGCTATGTCTGCTGGCAGCGCGCGGAGAACGGGCATCAGCAGAGCCTCATCTGCCAGGATAAGCGCCGTGCTATCTAGCCCGTTGGGTTGGATCAGTGCCTCTTGTAGCAGGTCGTGGGCTATGTAGGCCTGCGCCAGCACAGAGGGGGATGATACGATGCGAATTTGCCTCTTCTCCTCCTCATGGGGGGCTTGTTGCCCTGGTTGGCTAGGCTGTATCCCCTCTTTGCCATCTTCTCTGCTGCTCGGCAATGACTGTCCGTATCGCCGTACATTCTCGCGCACAAATAGCCCCGATTCATCCTCTGCATCAGCCAGCTGAACAGCGGTAGTTTTCCAGTAGAAAAGGGCATCCCCCTCCTTTTGGGCAGAGGTAAATAGCTGGTGTTCGCACTGGTTGAGGGCGTTAAACCCCACAAAGGCTAGCCGTTGGGGCAATCCTCCCAGCGTGTGTATTGCTGTGGGATTTGCCCGCAGTTCAGCCGCAGCTTTCCTATATATATACCCCTCATACCCTACACCGAGTTCCTGCATGTAGGCTCGCAGCTCTTGGTATATTACTCCGAGCTTTCCCCATAGATGAACGTATCGTTGGGTGAGGCGCGTGCGGTTGGCATCCAGCTCTGCGATGCGGAAGAATTGGGACAGTGCTGCCCTCTGCTCTGGAGTTAGGTAGTCTATCCGGTTTTCAATGGCTTTAAGCTCTGCGAGGTTTTTAAACAGCGCGTTGGTATCTACCTCGTACTTATCCACTTGGTCGAAATCGTGCAGCAGCACTTCGCCCCAGAAGTAGAAGTCATCCAACGATTCATCGCTATCCATGTGCTTGCAGTAGAGGGCGTGAAGGTAGGGTAGTAGTTCTATAGAATCTACCACCCTAACCTTCGCTATCGCCTCTAGTGTGCTGCGGATTTCTCCCCAGGAGGGCAGCCATACAGTGCGCTTTAGCAGCTTGGCCAGCCCCTGCACAAAGAATAGCCTTGCCCGACCCGAGGGGAAGAACACGCATCCGTTACGAAGCTCCTCAGCCCCCCAGCGGTCGAGTAGATCGGCAGCTACCCGATGGAGAAACGTCTCGGAACTTGCCATAGCTCGAAAGGGGTCTTACCACTCCAGTTTCTGCGAGAGCCACATTATCAGTCCGAGCACTATGAATAGGAATAGGCTACCTACGAGCAGCGGGAAGCTTTCCATCTGCAGTATCACGTACAGGAATGTGTAGAGAATGGCCAGTATTCCCGCGCAGATAAGGGTGGGGTACTTGCTCTGCACAAAACCGCGCAGATATAGGGAGATCATGATGGTGATAGAACCTGCTGCAATGAGGTACGACCATCCGAATGGTAGGTACTCCGAGACAGAGAGTAGCAGCGTGTAGAAAAGTAGGATTGCCAGCCCTGTGAGCACGTAGCCGATCATTGGTACCCTGCGCTTGGCGATGCTATCGATAAAGAAGAACGTCAGGAAGGTGAAGAGGATCATCAGCACGCCATACTTCACAGCCCGGTAGACTTTCTGGTAGATATCCACGCCAGCCAGCACCGTAACCCCGAAAGTAGCATCAGAATCATCGTAGTCTAGGCTGCGAGCCGAGCCGTAATCATAGTCGCCATCAGAAATCCACTCCTGCTCTAGCGGAGTATTCACGTAGAGTACAGACCAGCGAGCCGTGGTTAGGCTATCGGTTACCGTCCGTTCCTCGGGTAGGAAACGTCCAGTGAACGAGGGATTTCCCCACTTTAGGCGCATGTCCACATTGGTAACCCGTGCCGTAGGGGCGAAGTAGAGACGCTCGCTCCCGTTGAGGTTATAGTTGTAGGCGAAGTGGAGGCTGCGCCCTGGGGTTATCCGTATGGGGCAGCTCAGAGCCGGTGAGCCCAAGGAGATATTGTAGCGGAGCGCACCAGGTTCTAGCTCGTAGATGCTATCATTCATCCGAACCTGAATCAGCGATTTCAGTCCCACGAGGTCGCTTACCGGGCAGAGGATGGAGGCTTCATTCCAGTTTACCGTCGCATCGCTGGGGATTATGTCCCTATTGAGAGGGCGGAATGATCCTTGTACAGTCAGCTCGCTGTGGTAGACCACGCTCTCATACACCCCTCTGTGCCGAATCTCAGGCAGAACCACAGAGCCGATCTGTAGGCTGTCGGGCTGGAAGAATGCATACATCTGGTCTACACTCCTATCGCTCCTCTCGCTTTTCACCGTGTAGGGTACTATTAGCGTGATACCAGCTACCACCTGCTTTTTCCCCCAGGGTTCAGCTATTGAGAGGGCTGCTTCCTCAGCCACCTCGCCCCGATCATGCACTAGGTAGAGGATTAGACTCTGCGGAATCAGCAGAACTACCGCCATTCCCAGGAGGATTAGAAGGCGGATTCCCATGCTCAGCTCTTGCCGAGGGGTTGGGGGGATTGTTATGTTTGCCATTGGTGTCGCGTTATGAGTTTTGGGTACCAGTTAGCTTGTGAATGCTGAAATAGTGCAATGTTGCCCTGCTGGGGTTAGTAGCAATGCAGCACGCCGCAGGGTTGGCAGTGCAGAGTGTTAAGAGAGCAAGAGAATTCACCCCCCTACTGCTTATCGAATTTACGGGCGCTTATTTCCACCTTGAGGATGAAGAACAGGAACTTATCATCCAGCTGCAGGAATTGATAATCGAGCTTTTCACCCGTTTTACGAGCGATATCTATCAATCCTAACCCCGCGCCGCCCTTCTTGGAGATTGATCCCTCCTTTATCTGCTTCTTGTACATCTCCTTGAGTTCCTCTGGTGTGGCGTTGTTCACGCTCTGGATGGCCTGCTCCAGATTCTGACGATGCTCTACAGCCACCTTGTTAGAGGTGATGACGTAGTAGGTGTCGTTCTTTTTCCCGATGATGAACAGCCCCGTACCCACATGCCCGTTGGCAGCCAGTGAATCGGAATGCTTGTTCATATTCTGCAGCGTCTCCACCATCACGTGGTACACCTTGCGTTGCACCG
>JABCOB020000005.1 GCA_013333835.2 Bacteroidia bacterium | reverse complement strand
TGGGGGCTTTTTTGTGGGCTGGCCTGCGCGGCGTTTTTTGCCCCTGGCGGGCGCATGCGGGCGGCAGGGCTTTTGGGCGTGGGCTAGTGCGCGCGACTCTCGCTACGCCCGTGTGCTGGCAGGGGCGCAGGGCGTAGCGCGTCGCGGGCAAAAGCCCCTGGGACGTCGCCAGGGGCGAGCTTTCTTTCCCCCCTTTCTTTGGCGATCCAAAGAAAGGGGGCGCGGGGGGCGGGGGCGCGCAGCCCCCGAGGCCTAGCGTGAGTTGCCCTGCGTTCCGTGCTGCGACTTTGAGCAGAGCATGAAGAATCTGGCGCATTCTCCCTTTCACGGCCCTTCCCTTCTTGAAATCATGAAAGCTTCAATCAAGCACTTGCAATTATTCGAAGACCGTAGCGATGCGGCGTGCCGCGTCGTTGTCCCCCCCTGCGGCAGCGCGCGGTAAAGCCCCGGATGCGGCGCCATATAGATCCCTCGGCAAGAACTACATAAATGCCCCGGCATTCAACGCCTTGCGCAGAGGCATAAAAAAAAGCGCAGAGGCCTATCGCCCCCGCGCCGTAGATACTCGCTATAATCCCTACCCCAATTAGCCCTCGGCTAGAGCAAGAATATCACCGCCACCAAGGCAAAAATCGGCAGCAGGATGATGAGGGAGAACTTGTACATGTACTTGAAGAAGTCTGGCATCTTGATCCCGCTGCTCTCCGCTATGGCTTTCACCATGAAATTCGGGCCATTGCCAATGTAGGTCATCGAGCCGAATAGGACTGCGCCCAGCGAGATCGCTTTGAGCAATGGTACGGTAATCCCCGCAATCTCAGGCACATTGGTAGGTAACCCCATGGCCAATGAATGGAATGCGAGCGCAGTGGGGGCATTGTCTAAAAAGCCAGAGAGCGCCCCCGTAGCGAAGAAGAAGTGTATCGGCTTCGTAAGCCCCAGCGCCTGCGCATGCTGCTGAAGGTAGAGCAATGCGGGTACCATGGTGGTGAAGATCCCCACGAATAGGAATGCAACCTCTACCACTGGCCCCCAGGTGAATTGGTTGGCCTCGCGCACCGATTTCTTGGTGGTTAGCAGCGATGCTACTACCATGAGCAGGATCATCCCCTCACGCAGGAACATCCAGTAGGTGTTTGCGCCCGTATTCGGATCTTTCATGAAGGGGAAATACTGCTCATTCATAAATGCCACTGCGAGTATCACGCCCAGCAACCACACAAAATTGATGCACCCAGTAAGGCGTAAGGGTTGCTTCTCCGCCACATCTTTCTGCAGATTGACCTTTGACTCCTTGCGGTACTGCACGCTATCAAAAATATAGTAGATCGCCAGCAGCAAGACATTCACCGTAAGCCACTCGGGAATCAGGTGGAAAAACCACGTAAAGGGTGCACCCCGCAGGTAGAGCAGGAAGAGGGGCGGATCGCCAAGGGGAGTAAGTATCCCCCCCGCATTGGAGACGATGGCTATGAAAAACAGAACGGTATGCACAGTTAACCGACGCTGCCGATTGGTGGCCAGCACGGGGCGAATCAGGAGCATGGAGGCGCCTGTAGTTCCCATAAAGCTGGCCAACACGGCCCCTATGGCCAAGAACAGGGTGTTCACGGCTGGCGTAGCCCGAATATCGCCACTCAGCTTAATCCCTCCCGTGGTGGTAAAAAGCCCCAATAGCAGGACGATAAAGGGGATATAGTCAAACACCAGCTGATGCTCTAGATTATGGGCTAAACCCATGCGGCAGAGTATGATAGCGGTAGGTACACCCAGCACAAGCGAGACTATAAGCTTGTTTCGGTTACTCTCCCACCAATGCTCTGCCACCAACGGGGCTACGGCTATAGTGAGCAGCATGAGCACAAAGGGGAGGAGTAACCACCCCGAAATCGGAATGTCCATGGCCAAATGCGTAAAAATTTATGGTTACACAATCGTTCGTTAACTATCGCTCTTACTCCGCATCAGCAGGCGATTCTGCCCCGGCTTTGCCTGCTGCTGGTTCTGCGCTCTGCCCATTAGCTCCAGAAGCGGATGCCGAGTCGTCGGCTGGCGGCGTAAACTCGTTCATCCCTTGCTGTGTAAGGAGTAGAAACCATTTGAATACCTTGCGCATAACCTCTGGATACACCCTGTGCTCAGCATAATTCGGCAATACCTTGGCAAAAAGGGCCTTCACCCCCTCCTCATCCCGCTTAATGTCGAGGGATTCAGCCTCTTTCTGAAATGGTTTAATCGCCGTGAACACTGTATGCAGCGGGGCTTCCCCCTCTGTGGTGAATATGGCTATGTCTGACAGCGCGCTGACTTTAGAGGTCATCGGAACTACAAGGCGCTTCGCATCGAGCAACGACTCCACTAGCAGACCTCCGCGGGTCTTTGCTACCATTCGGTAAAGCCCTGGCTTACCAGATATGGATAGGACTTCTTTCAGCTCCATAACAGTATAATCTTGGATATTACAATGCCAAAACCCGCGCAAAGGTATAGGAAAAAGTCGGGATAGAAAAATCTGCTTACCTGCCCTCTTCGGGCTCTTTTCCCGTGCGGCAACCCATGATACAACATGGATAATCTACCCCAACATATACTGCTTAATGATGACGCTATCTATTGGTATACAATAGATTAACACATTTCTACCTCTCCCATAATTCTCTGCCTGCACAAATAAAAAAGCAGGGTCGCCATCCGCAACCCTGCCCGTTTTTAAAACCCAACCTAACGTGGAATTCTACCCGAACTATACGTTCAAAAAGTAGAATGAACACCCGCTTAAGAACCTTTTAGATCCCTAAGAAAGGTGTTTTGCCGAACCCTTTCCACTTGCAAAGAGCGCAAGCTGCTGGATATCCCAGGGAGAGCTAATGCACCCAACGCATTCCGACCCAAGAAGGGCTATACCAGCTGAAGATTATCACGTTCTGCGTAGCGACGCATGTTCAGCAGTGCGTACCGCATCCGCCCAAGAGCCGTATTGATGCTCACGTCAGTATGCGTGGCTATCTCCTGGAAAGATAACCCCATATACAGGCGCATAATGACCACCTGCCGCTGGGCTGGGGGGAGCTTCTGGATGAGCCGCCGCAGATTCTTCTTGGACTGCGAGAGTGTAAGCTCACGCTCTGGATCATAGTCGCTGCTGGTGCTGAAGGCGGATGACGGGGTACTCTCGGCAAAAAGATCCCTCGTGCGCCTACGGTCGCGGTAGAAGTCCATTGCGGCATTGTGGGTGATACGCATTAGCCACGCCTCAAAGCGATAGGTATCAACGTAACGCCCTTCCTGAATAGAACGCAATGCCTTGCAGAATCCCTCTTGCATCACATCAGAGGCTACACTCCTATCATTCAACGAGGTATAGAGGTAGGCAAACACCTTCCCGCTATACCGCGAGAACAGAAGGTTGAGCGCCCCTTGATCCCCCTCAGAAAGGAATCGCTGAATCAACAGCGCATTGTCCTTTTCTACCTGTGTAATATCCACGTTTTCAACAATGTTGGTTTGTGGAAAAGTACTCTATAGGCAGAAATGATTAGCTGGTTTTACAACGGCAAAGGTAGTAAGATTTTTGAAAAGACACGCTTCAATGAGTGAATCCCGTAGCCCTCCGTGTTCCAAACCTCCCATTGTAGAACAAAGATAATAACATATCGACCTAATGATTATCAGTATGAAACACCAGATCTAACACGGCTAACCAGCCCGAGTGGGAATGCTGAAAAAAGCCCTCCACCCTGCAGTAAAAAAAAGCCCCGCAAAATGCGAGGCTCTGGAGTTATACCAATAAACTGCTAGTACGGTGGGCAAATGGGGGCTTTGTACTTACGTTTCTTCGGTGTGATGGGTGCTTCGTAGGTCAAAGAAATCTCATGCGAACCTCCCGAGCTGGGCCCTAGTCCAGAAACTGTGAGATCGTAACTATAGGCCACCTGTATCCCATTGTAACGAAATCCTACCATAAAGGCTAGCGCATCAGAGCCAAAATATCCCTTGAGCATGGGCACCCCTCTGTACCAAATACCGAGTAGCAATGGGTACTTAAACCAATAGCCACCTATGTCGATCTGCGCAAATCTCTCCTGATAGCGGATATTCGCCGCAACCGAAAGGCTCTGGTCAACGCCTCTGCGGTAGAGACTCTGGATTACAAACCGATACCCGCCAAAGAGGGAGAACCGAAATGGCACCCTAGACCCCTCTCCGTAAAAAGAATCCTTCGGGCGAAGCATGTGGTCCCAGGTAGATCCCACCCAGGCATTCTCCGAGTGGAACAGGATAGACACGGTAGCATCAATATCATAAATCCTCCGTTTCCCAGGACGTTGCATGGTTGTGGAGCTGG
>JABCOB020000004.1 GCA_013333835.2 Bacteroidia bacterium | reverse complement strand
CGTGTAGTATCGTGGGGTGCGGTGGCGTGGTATGGCGGCCTCGAGGAGGCTTTCGTCGGGTGCAACAATCTGGCTACGCTCCCGCTGGCGAACGATGCGGAATTTGCCGATGCAGTAAAGCAGCCCAAGATACTAGAGGGGTCGCTGGCCGCCATGTTCTGGCATTGCACCAAGCTGGCCTCCCAGAAGGGTACGCCCACGGAGTGGAGCATAGGCGACTGGGATGTGAGCAGCGTTACCGACGTGCACCAGCTCTTCGATAGCTGCGTAGCCTTTGAGGGCGACCTCTCCCAGTGGCGTACTGGCCTGGTGAAGGATATGCACGGCCTCTTTGCCAATTGTAAGGTGTTCAACGGCGACCTGTCATCTTGGGACGTGGCGAGGGTGGAGAACATGGAACGGATGTTCAGCGGCTGCAAGCTCTTCAACGGGAATCTTTCTGGCTGGAACACCGCCAGCGTGCAGAATATGGCCTACATGTTCTTGGGTTGTTCGGCCTTCAACCAGCCTCTGGGCACATGGAATGTAGAGCAGGTGGCCTACATGAACGGTATGCTCTGCGATTGCGCGGCTTTCGACCAGAATCTTAGCGTATGGAAACCCAAGCAGCTTACCAGCGCAGACAATATGCTCGACCGCAGCGGGCTCTCTAGCGACAATTGGGATAACCTGCTGGTAGACTGTGCTAGGCTCAGCAGCGACCTTCGGCACCACGTAACCCTCGGGGCTAAGGGGCGCAGCCACTCGGTGCGGGCTAACAGCGCGGTGCAGACCCTAGAGGGGATCGGCTGGATAATCAATGACGACAATAGGGCCGACCGGGTGGCGGTGAAGTGGGAAGACCCCGAGCACGGTATCATTAAGGTTAAGGATTTCAAAGACAATACGATAAACAACGGCCAGCTGGTAGATCTACACTCAGAGATCACCATAACGGCTGAACCGGAGCAGGACTACAGGATCAAGCAGCTCAAGGTGAATGGGGTAGACCACCCCAGTGGGACAAAATTCACGGTGGAGAGCGAGGTGCAGATATCAGCAGAATTTGAATTCGGCGCGGCCCAGAACTACACCGTAACCTTCACCGTGAAGGATGACGAGGGCGCTGTGGTGGGGGCTTTCATCGAGATAAATGGGCGAACTCTCACCACCAAGGATGGCGGTATTGCCACCATCGACCTGCCCAACGGCGCCTACCCCTACTCCGTGAAGAAGGCTGGCTATGACGAGTTCACGGGAAACCTAGAGGTGCAGGATGCCCCAGCAGCGCAAACAATAACCCTGGTGAAGACGGCTGTGCCCACCTACTCCGTCACATTCACGGTGAAGGATGCTGAAGGTGCTGCAATAGACGGCGCCACCATAGAGATCAACGAGCAGAGCCTGACCACCAACACCGCTGGCATAGCGACCATCAGCCTGCCCAACGACGCCTATCCCTACACCGCCAAGAGAGACGGTTATGAGGATAAAAGGGGCATCGTAACAGTGGCCGATACTGCGGTGGACGAGGAGGTAGTACTCGACAAAAAAACAGTGCAGACCTACACCATCACTTTCACGGTGAAGGATGCTAACGGTACTGCAATAGACGGCGCCGCCATAGAGGTCAACGGGCAGAGCCTCACCACCAAGGATGGCGGTATTGCCACCATCAGCCTGCCCAACGGTGCCTACCCCTACACGGTGAAGAAGACTGGCTACCGCAATGCCACTGGCAACGTAACGGTGGATGGGGATGCGGTGAGCCAAGCGGTAACCCTTCAGAGGACAACCGTAGATGCGGTGGAGAGCTCGCTGCTTGCCGAGGTAGCTGCCTACCCTAATCCTTGCCAAAGCACCCTGAACCTACGCAATGTCGCCAACCTTGCAGACCTCTGCGTGGTCAATGCGCTTGGGCAAGTAATGCTCGCCTTACACCACAGCGGCACGGGCGTGCTTCAGATTCCCGTAGAGCCTTTGCCCGCCGGTGTCTACTTCCTGCAGCTCACCGATACCCGAGGAGGGGTGCGAATCCTACGGTTCACCAAGCGGTAGTGCCCAATGCGCGCAATGCGGCAAAACAGTAAGGGGGAGGCTCAGGGTCTCCCCCTTTTGCCTACACCCCTTTTTTTCGTACCTTTGCCCCGCAAATTAGCTGAAGGGAGTACGAATGGCAACAGACCAAAAGGGGCTGCTGGAGAAGTTGCAGAGCATAGCCGAGCGGTTTGACGAACTCGGGCGGCAGATAGCCGAACCGGAGGCGATGGCCGATATGAAGCGCTTTGTGGCTCTGAATAAGGAGTACAAGGAACTCACCCCAATAGTGGAGGTGCAGCGTAAGTACGCCGATCTCCTGAGCAATATCGCCAATGCGCGCACCCTCCTAGAGCATGAGTCCGACGAGGAATTGCGGGCTATGGCCAAGGAGGAGCTGGAGCTGATGGAGGGGCAAGTGGAGCCAATGGAAGAGGAGATCAGGCTGCTACTGCTACCGCAGGATCCGCAGGATGCCAAGAACGCCATAGTGGAGATACGCGCAGGCACGGGGGGCGATGAGGCTAGCATCTTCGCGGGCGACCTCTTCCGAATGTACTCACGCTTCGCCGAGGCTAAGGGGTGGAAGCTGGAGGTAAGCGGCGCTAGCGAGGGTACTATGGGGGGCTTTAAGGAGGTCGTCTTCAGCCTCTCAGGGCAGGGCGTATATGGGATAATGAAGTACGAGAGCGGGGTGCACAGGGTACAGCGTGTGCCACAGACCGAAACCCAGGGGCGCGTTCACACCTCTGCCGCATCGGTGGTGGTGTTGCCAGAGGCCGAGGAGTTTGACATAGATCTGAAAATGGAGGATATCCGTAAGGATACCTACTGCTCCAGCGGGCCAGGAGGGCAGAGCGTGAACACCACCTACAGCGCCGTTCGGCTTACCCATATACCCACCGGGCTCGTGGTGCAGTGCCAGGATCAGAAATCGCAGATCAAAAATCTGGAGAAGGCGCTCGCAGAACTCCGTACCCGGCTCTACAATATTGAGTATCAGAAATATCTTGACGGTATCGCCAGCCAGCGTAAGACTATGGTTTCTACCGGGGACCGCTCGGCAAAAATCCGGACCTACAACTACCCACAGGGGCGGGTAACCGACCACCGAATCAACTATACGGTCTACAACCTCGCGGGTGTTATGGATGGTGATCTCGCTACTCTTATAGAGCAATTGCAGATAGCGGAGAACGCGGAACGTCTACGGGCTAGCGGGGCCTAGCAGAGGCTTGGGCACGCTTGAACTCCAGGATTATTCTAGCTGGCAATCATGCTATTTGCATACTGACAGGCTAAAAGCGTGAACTTGCCGGCTGAATAGAATGCGATTTTCTGGAGACGAGGTGCGATTTTAAAAGAACAAGAAGAAAAGCGAGCGATCGCGACTAATTGGCTTTTTCGGAATCTAGTGCGGGTTAACCCGTTTTCCCCAGCCTTCTGCCAGTTGTGGAGTGCTGGTTGCATCTGGAGAATGGCTAGAAGTGTACTCCCTACGAACAGTTCGCTTTTGCCCTGAACCCCTTCAAACGGTTTTAACATCATGACCTCCCAAGACCTCGTAGATCAGATTCGTGCCAAGCGTTCCTTCCTCTGCGTTGGGCTAGATACCGATATCACCAAACTGCCCGATAGCATAGCAGGGCGTCGGGAGGCTATATTCGAGTTCAATAAGGCGATAGTGGATGCTACGGCAGACCTGTGCGTAGCCTACAAGCCCAATTTGGCATTCTACGAGGCTATTGGCGCGCGCGGTTGGGAGCAGCTGGACAAGACGGTGAAGTACATCAGAGAGAAATACCCACGCATCCTGACCATAGCTGATGCCAAGCGGGGTGACATCTCTAATACTGCGGCACTCTACGCCCGTAGCATATTCCAGCATCTTGGGTTCGACGCGGTAACGGTAGCCCCCTACATGGGGCGCGATGCTGTGCAACCATTTCTCGACTACATGGGGAAATGGGCTATAGTGCTGGCATTAACCTCAAACAGCAGCTATGATGAGTTCCAGCTTCTCCCGATAGCAGGTACTCCCCCACGCCCTCTCTACCAGGAGGTAGTACGGCGTTCTCGCCAGTGGGGGCATGAGGGCAACATGATGTACGTGGTAGGGGCCACGCGGGCTGAGATGCTTAAGGAGATCCGCAAGCTAGCCCCAGACCATTTCCTACTCATACCCGGGGTGGGGCAGCAGGGAGGTAGCCTTGCCGAGGTGGTGAAGCATGGCATGAATCGCCAGTGCGGGCTGCTGGTGAACTCGGCCCGTGGTATCATCTACGCAGACCGCGGGCCTCGTTTCGCCCAAGCGGCGCGTGAAAAGGCCCTAGAGTTACAGAAAGAGATGGAGGGATACCTGCGGGAGGCGGGCATTGTGCAGGGTTGATATTAGGGATTGCGTAGTTCCCCGCTGAGACCACTGCGGTAGGGATTCTTCATCAATCCAATGGTATGCTGGTAGGTGCAGGGTGCGCATCCCTCTGGGCAGATAATCTGGTAATGAAGAAGCGGTACAATTCTCTGGGAATTGTACCGCTTTTTACTGTGCTACTGCGAGTTCCTATGCACGCAGCGCGGGGGCATGCTCCATTGCGCTCTGGATCTTTGCCCTGTTCACATTCTAGCGCGCTTACAGGTCTACAACCTCGCCGATTTTTGGGGATATGAGGTCTATTCCGTTGTCCCTGAGCATCTGCTCGTTTCGGTAGGGCTCGTTCCAAGGGTGCCGGGCAAGGGTGAACTTGAGGTGGTGCACGGTCATTACCCTGCGGGGCTTCATCTCCTGCACTTCTAGTAGAAGTTGGTGTGGAAGAGTATGAATATCAGGCCAATGGGGATTGTACTGTCCATTCTCGAGGATGGCGAGATCTATGGTTGGGAATAGCTCACCAAAGCGCGCGAATCGGTCGTCATACCCCCCATCGCCCCCTATGAATATGTGCTTACCGCCAGCGCTGAGCATGTACGAGGCCCATAGGGTCTTATTTCGGCGGAGCCCACGCCCGCTAAAATGCCGCGAGGGGAGGCAGGTGATGCTATCGGTGTATACCGGCAGGCTCTCAGCATGCGGCTTGGTAGGGGCTGTTGTCTCTCCGCGGAGTAGTATGGCAGAATCCATTTCGGCTCTTGAGGAAACTCCAAGCTGTGCCGTATCGTACCAGTCGAGCTCTATGATCTTCTCTGGCGGATACCCCCACCGTTCGAAGTGCTCTCCAACCCCTAGCCCGCACACCACGTGCCCTACTTTGGGCAGCAGCTCAACCACGGTGCGGTGCGAGAGGTGGTCGTAATGATCGTGGCTGATGATGATGTAGTCGATGGGTGGCATGTCGCTGGGCTTGTAGATATCCGTGCCCTCGTAGGGTTTTATCAGCCAGGTAACGGGAGCGGCATTGTAGAATACGGGGTCGATGAGGTAGCGCTTGCCTGCCAGCTGGATGAGGTAGCTGCTATGCCCAAACCATACTATGTAGTCTCGCTCTGGCGGCAGGGCCTTGAGGTCTGTTTTTACGGCCTCCACGGGTGCGGGCGGGCGTAGGCTGTCGGCCTTGGTGGTGAGCATTTCCCAGAGCAATCCAAGCCTGCTCTGCCCAGGCGACGGCACTATGGTTCGGGCGGGGTGCTGGTTCTGGAAGGCCCCATTGCGCCAATTGGGCGACTGCTGGCAGCGGGCTAGGCGGGCACCACGGGGTAGCCGCCCGAATGCGGGGAGCTGCATAATGGCCATAACGGTGGAGGCTAGTGCTACGATGATGATGAGTAGTATGAGCAAGCGTTTCATGCTGACCGTGACGTATCTATGTAGAACAAACGGGGAGCCAGGGTGAAAAGTGTGGGGATGGGGATTTTTTATGGGCGGCAAGTCGGTTGCTAAAGAAAAAAGGTCTACCTTTGTGGATAGTGAAAATAATGCAGCAACATGGAGCTAGTACCGCCAGATTTTATTTCGCGCCCTTTATATTTATCACGGATTACTCCCTACATGCGCACCCCGCTTATCAAGGTGCTTACAGGCCCAAGACAAGTGGGTAAGAGCTACATGATGTTTCAGATTATGGACCAGATTCTTCAGGAAGATGATAATCCTAACATCATATACATCAATCTTGAGAGTATGGCGCATAGAGCATTGCAGGACGAAGAAAGTCTTTACTCTTATATAATGCAGCAATTAAAGGAAAATAGAAGGAATTATATTTTTATCGACGAGGTACAGCAGGTCGAGAATGGATGGAAAGCCTTACTATCACTTCGCCTTAATGCGAAAAATGATATCTACGTAACAGGGAGCAATGCAGATTTATTCTCGGGCGACATTGCCAATGCGTTGGGGGCGCGGTATATAAAAATCCAAATTAACAGTCTTTCATTTAATGAATTTCTTGTTTTTCACAATCTTCCCAATACTGTAGAGTCGCTAGAGAAATATGAAAGATTCGGCGGTCTTCCCTACTTGAAATATCTGAATCTTGACAGACCACAAGAAGTAGAAAACTATATATTAAACGCCTATAATGCAACTCTATATAGGGATGTAATTGCTAGAAATCATCTGAAGAATAGCAATTTTATATCTCAATTAGCTGACTATTTAGCCGATAACGTAGGAAGCTTATTCTCTGTGAAAAGCATAAGTGATCATATGAAGAATCTACAAAGTAATGTATCGCAAACGTTAATATCAGATTATCTAAACGCCTTGGTAAATGCCTTTATCGTACTGGAGGTCAAGCGGTATAATATTGTTGGGAAGCGGTTGTTTGAGCGCATAGGAAAATACTATTTTGAGAATCTGGGGGTACGTAACAGCTTGGTTGGGTATCGTAAGGATGACCGCGGCAAGCGTATGGAGAATTTGGTATTCAACCACCTAAGATGCTGCGAGTTTACCGTTATGGTGGGTGAGGTGGCAGGCTACGAGATCGATTTCATCTGCAAGCGTGGCGCCGAGACGCTCGACG
>JABCOB020000003.1 GCA_013333835.2 Bacteroidia bacterium | reverse complement strand
CAGGGCTTCCCACTGAGCCTCCACCTCCTCAGGGGTCTTAGCCCCTGTATTGGCGAATACGTGCGGATGGCGATAGATTATCTTTTCCGTTACCCCCCTTATCACATCCTCCAGCGTGAAGAGATGCCCCTCCTCGGCTATCACAGAGTAGAATGCCACGTGCATCAGCATATCGCCGAGTTCCTTGCGCACCTCTTCGGTCGCCCCATCGGTCACGGCATCCACCAGTTCGTATACCTCCTCCACGGTGTATGTGGTGAGGCTCTGCATGGTCTGCCCCCTATCCCAAGGGCATTCACGCCTGATACGTCGCATTGCTGCCATAAAAGCCTCAAAAGCCTGAATCTCACTCGCCATATCTATAGATTATACATCAGTAAAGGATGGGGGATTGTGCAGCACAGGGCAACAGGATAGAACATGGGCAGGCAACACTCGGCCTACCCTTGCAGAGCCTTTCCTACCGCCCTCATTGATAGCAATTCTCATCGATTGGGGGAAACGCTATCCTTTCAATGTGTTTTGGGAGCCCCAACCCTGAAATCTGCGAATAGTTCAACAATCCGAATTACCGCGCATGGCACTTCACTCTGCACCCTCTCCCCTTTCCCGCTCCAGCGTAACCGCAGAGCTGTAAACATTTCCACCCAAGGGGGGATTCAGCTTCTCTATCGTAATGCTCGCCCAGTGTAGTTGCGGGAAACTGGCGAATAGCCCGGTTAGAATACGGTTTGCTACATGCTCCAGCAGGTGGGACGGTACAGCCATCTCGCGAGCCACCACCTGGTAGGCCTGCGCGTAATTCAGCGCATCGGATATATCATCGCTCACCAGCGCTTGGCTTTCCTCGGCCCGCATTTTCAGCTCTACCAAAAACCTATTCCCTACCTTGCGTTCCTGCTCATAGCATCCATGGTAGGCGAAGAACTGCATACCCCGCAGCTCCACCAGCGGGTACTGCTCAGGATTGCGCGACATCGGATTCTTGCTCTACAGGTGCTTTTGCCTCTAGCTGGTGCTGTATCGCGTAGGCCCCCTTTCGAAGGTAAGGGTACACCGCGGGTGCGAATGACCGTATAGGGGTGTAGAGGATGCTTCTTCGCTGTGAGTTTGGTGGTATTATTTTGTTGAGCGCATTGCCCCATGCCAAGCCCGCGAATAGCACGCTGATAAGCAGTGCCATTTTCAATATGCCGAGCACCAATCCTCCTAGCTTATCCAGCCACCCGAGCATTGCCCCTTTGAGTATTCCAGAGGCGAGCCGGCCCGCAAGGTAGACCAACACCACCACCAGGGCAAATGTGATACCGAAAGCCCACAGCTTTAGCGTATCTGGCTTGGCTGAAAAATGCGCAATCAGAAATCGCGCAGTCCAGTCTGAGAGGTGGATCACTGCCCACAGACCCAGCAGCAGTGCCACCACCATTATCACCTGCGCAATGAGCCCCTTACGGAATCCCGCGATCCCTGCAAGCCCAAGGATGACAATCAGCAAAAGATCGAGCCAATTCATCTATTTCTTACGCTCCTTTAAATATTCTGCCAGCCCTAGCAATGATTGTTTATACACCGTATCGGCCAACACTTCCAGATTTTCCTCAGCCCGCTGGGTGTAGAATGCTATCCTCTGGCTGGCCTTCTCTAGAGCATCGCCCTCTACAATCCATCCAAAAGCCTCTTGCCGCGCCCTTTCATCCACCCTGGCCCTCGCCAGCAATCGTAGGTAGAATCTTCTCTGCCCAGAGGGTACACCCTCCAACGCATAGATTACTGGCAGCGTCATTTTCCCCTCGCGTAGATCATTGCCTCCCGTCTTTCCAGTAACCGTATGGGACGAAAAATCCAGGATATCGTCCCGTATTTGGAATGCCATGCCGAGATTCTCGCCGAAATCTGCCAGCTTTTGCACTATAGCAGAATCAGCACCCCCAGTTTTCGCCCCTGCCGCCGCGCAGGTGCGCAGCAGGGCTGCCGTTTTACCACGAATCACCCGGTAGTAGCCCTCCTCATCGGTATCCCCACGCTTGGCTCGCTGGATCTGATCGAGTTCGCTCTGGCTCATCTGCTGCACTGCGCTGTTCATAAACCCGAGCAGCTCATATTGCCCAGAGTCCACAGCCAGTTGCAGGCCCAACGCCAGCATGTAATCGCCCGTGAGTACGGCCCCTCTCGATTTCCACAGTCGGTATACGGCGGGCATTCCACGCCGTAGCTCCGCCTGGTCTACCACATCGTCGTGCAGCAGCGAGGCGTTGTGCACCAGCTCCACCATGGCGGCCGCCGTGGTTGTGGCAGCTGTTATCTCTCCGCAGGCCCCTGCTGTCAGGTATACCAGCACTGGTCTTAGCTGCTTACCACGCTGTAGCAACGTGTACTTCAGTATGGTGCTCAGCGGCCAGAACGGCAATGCGATGAGCCTATCGAGGTAGGCGTTGAACGCTTTCAGCTCTCCGCGTATCGGTGCCTCTATATCGGCTAGCGATGGCATTAGTCTTCCTAGGGTTTACCTCGCGAAGGTAGTGTATT
>JABCOB020000002.1 GCA_013333835.2 Bacteroidia bacterium | reverse complement strand
GTGGCCTTACGTGAGAGGGGGTAGCGCTTTTGTAGTGCCGTTATGGTGTCAGCCACCGCGGCGCTAGTACCGTATGCAGGAGGGATGCAGTAGCGATCGTATATGGCGAAGGTGTTGATTTCATTGTCTGCCCCGTGGGTGTCTTCGCCCTCTATGGCCACCTGTATGGGTAGCGAGGTCCCCAGGGGTAGTTCCAGCTTCTGGTCCAGCACTATCTCCTGTTCGCCCTGCGGCAAGTCTACCTCCTGTACGATGTTCGTCTTTCCTGCTATCACCCTTATTTTCACCCCTTTCTGTTCCTTGAGCCAACGGTTGGCCACCCGAACCTTAATGGGCACTTGGCCGGTGGGGGCAGAGCCTAGGAGGGTGGCATCGGCACGGAGCAGGGCTAGGGGATTCATATCCTCCACCAGGTCTACCACAGCCAGCCAGCCGGGGGCAGAGGTTTGCTCGTAGGCATGGAAGTAGAAGGTGATTTCGCCGTCGGGCGACTCGGAGATGAACTCCATTGGCAGCTTGAGGTTGGAGCCCGAGAGCTTGGCCCGTTCGCGCTCGCCCTTGGTGTTGAGGTTGGTGATGTGCTTGGTGTACACGTATAGCGCGGCCTCATCGCCCTGGGTGTTGAACTCTAGGAAGCGCACCCGCACCTTCTTAGAGCGGTCAGCAGGCTTGAGCTGGGTGTGGGTTATCTGGATTTCGGAGTGGTTGCCCAGGTAGCCGCCATTATCAGTGAAGTAGACCCTGCCGTCGATTTTATGCACTGTGCGCGGGTCTAGCGGTATTGGCCCTATTGCGGTGGATTCTAGGGTGGTGGTACCCATCGGGATCACCGCACCCATGCTGTTCACCTGGTGTTCTAGCCTACCGTTAGCCGAGGGTTCTTCGGGGTTCACCACGCACTCAAAGGCGATGTCTATCAGCTCGCCCAGCTCTTTGTCGGTCGCGAGGTCCACCTGCATTTCAAATGGGTGCTTGGCATGCCCGTAGAGCTTTTCTACCGGGTAGCTACCCACCCACTTACCGCTTCGGAAGGCCTTTACCAGCAGATTCTCAAGCGGTTGTTGCCCGAGGTTCTCCAGCAGGAGGTGGAAGGTCTCCAGCTTGAGGTTAGGCCCGTTCTTGGGGGCTTGCACTAGGCTGAGCTGTACGGCTTTGTGGTAGTTCGGGTGCTCTACCGCGAGCTGGGTGAAGTAGAGGATGTCGTTCTTCACATTGCCGGCGTACTCTATGGCTATGGTGTGTTGCTTGCCGGGTTCTAGCGCGAAGTACCATTCTTGGTCATAGCGGGTGGTCTTTTGTATCTCTGTACCCTCTATGCTCTTGATTACCTTACCGTTGTCTACCACTCGCATCTGTGCGGTGCTGCCCGTGGGGACATCCTTGTTGACCATCGCGCCGCTAAGGTGGAGGTAGAGGGGCTGGTCGGCTGGGATTCCCTCGAGATCCAGATTGCAAAGAGTTATAGTCGTCTGGTTGTCAGCGTTCTCTGGTGCAAAGTAATCCGAGGTGTTGAAGTTCTCATTGGGGGCTTTGCAGCCTGTCATCATCACGTTTGAACCCGCGGGGAGGTCGCCCAGGGTGCTGTTTAGGCACCATGTCACCATATTCTTGCCGTGCTTCTCGCCTAGGAATCGTGAGGGGTAGTGGCTGAAGTGCTCGGTGAACGGAATGTCGGCCGGCGTGAGTTTAACGGTTTTCGTGGCAGTGCCCACCGCGCCAGTCGCCGCCCGTTTGCCCAGCGTGCCATCGGGTAGCCGAACAGCCACTGTGAATATCGGGTAGTCTATTCCCTCGAGCTTCTCGGGCGGGATGGTGAATGTGCATGCCGTGGCCTCGTTAGTATGCCCAAGCGGGGTGAACTGCGCGGTCTTAGGGTTGGCTATCAGCACCTCGTAGCCGTGGGTGGCGCTGGTTACCGTGTCCCAACTGAGCGCCCAACCGCCGAGCGAACAGGGTGCGTTGCGCAGGCTAACCTTCTGTACCTGCGGGGCTATGGTGAATGGATGCGCGCTGGTGGCTATCTGCCCCTTGGCATCGGTAATCCGTATTAGCGCTTGGCTAGTGTGGGGGGCATCCGCCGGGATCTTGATGAGCGTATGCTCCTGGAAACGGGAGTACTCCGTGCTGTACGGGTAGGTTTGCCCCCCATCGTAGGAGAGCTCTAGCCTGAAGGGGGCTTCCACATTCTCTAGGTTCAGGAATGCGAGTTCGTCAGGTACCAGCAGCTCCCCATTGCCAGGGGCTACTACCCGTGGCGTGCTGCCATCGAACCACCAGGTGAGTACGTAGCGCTGCGAGCCAGTGCCCACTTCAGCGCCTTTCACGGTCACCTCTACCGAGCTGGAGCCTGCCAGTTCGTCAGCTGTCAGAGTTATTTGCTCCACATTGTTTAGGGTGTCCACCTTGCGGGTGGCGGGGCTGTCTACCTTGCCCTTGGTGGGGTCGCACACCCAGGGGAGGTAGGGAGTGCCGTTTGCAGTGAGCGAGAGGTCGAGGTTATTGATCAGCGTCTTGTCGCCCCAATACTGCGCCTTCTTCGTGGGGGGATCTGTCCACACCAGCATCACCCGTAGCCCGCGGCAGTTGGCCGGGAGGTCGATCCTTTTCATTCGGGTGTCGCCCGTGGATACCGAATCGAACAGGTACTGCCCCTGCTCTAGGGCAAGTGTGGCTTTTTCCCCATTCATTATGCCGTATCCATACTGGAAATCTGGTCCCTTAACCCCAGCATCGGTTGCGGTATTAGCCAGCAAACCCTTTAGGAGGTCGGCCCGGACATGCCGTCCTTGGTGTAGCTGGCCGTAGCGTTGCTGGATGAGGGCAGCCGTACCCGTAACGGTGGGGCAAGCCATGCTGGTGCCGCTCATCTTGGCATACGTGTTGCCCGGCATGGTACTCCACACCTCTACCCCCTTGGCGCAGATGGTGGGAAACAGACGTCCGTCGTCTTGCGGCCCGCGGCTGGAGGTGCTGGAGAGCTCGCCAACCTCGTTCACCGCGCCTACGTGGATCGCATTTTTCGCCCGATTGGTGCTGGTGCCGTAGCCCGGCTTGCCGTATTCACGCAGCATGAGCTCCTGGCATGACTCCCCGTCGTTCCCAGCCGCGAATATGTGCGTGAGGGTGGGGAAGTACCCCGCGAGGAAATCGATCCAGTAGTCGTCTGCCCGGTAGACCAGCGCCTTGTAGTCAGCGCACAGGTAGCTCAGTGCCAACCCGTAGCTATTCTGGGTGAGGCTAATCCCGAACCGCTGCCGGGCTACCTCCATCTCCTGCTGGGCGCTAAGGCCATTCTTCTGCGTATTGAAGTTGTAGGTCCACGCCTCTGCCTGGGGGGCCATCCCGCGCCCGTCGGGGTCTATGAGCCCCGCGCCCATTACTGTCCCCGCCACATGGGTACCGTGGGTATCGAACATCTCATACTCCTGCGGGTGCACCCGCTCGCCGAAATCGAGGTGAGATGTTACGTTGGCATCCCATATGCCAATGCGCACCCCCTGCCCGGTAAGCCCCCGACCGCCAAGCGATGCGGGCAACCCGAGGATATTGGCCCGCCCAAGCTGTCGCCCGCTGTAGTTAGTGGTAACAGCTGGCGGCGATTGTAGCTGCACCGCCAGCACCCACGGACATTCTGCCAATTCCATTACAGACCGCAGGGGGAGGGCTACGCTTGCTGTGCGGAAGGTAGAGGCTATCTGTAGATCTTTGGCTTTCAGACCATTCAGCATGTTCGCCACGAGTTCCTCAGAGGCGTTAGGGGCGAAGTGGATCACCACTTTCACCTCGCCCGAGCCGGTGCGGGCATAGGAGGGGATTTTAGGAGAACTGGGAACGGTATTCGCCCGGAGGCCTGCCGTATTGCTGTGCCCCTGTAGCGTCTCTGGGAGCTTCCACTCTGGGCGTACTGCCACAGCCGAGATTAACGTTGTACCCCGCTGGGCTTGCCGTAAATCCACCCCGTCGCGCACTAGCGCCCAGTAGGCATAGCCCCCGAGGTAGTCGCCCAGCGTGATGCCCGCCCTCTCGAGCTGCGCCAGCTCTGCAGTGGTTGGGAGTGCCGATAGCTGCACCAGCGCATTGTGATAGCCATTGGTCGCCGCGCCCAGGCTCTTTGCGCTCAGGATGCCGCCGCGTGTACCCTTCTGCTGGCGATGGGTATCGGTACCCAGCAACGGCGCAACGCTCCGGCCTGCTATGCGCACGGGAGGTTGCCCTAGGCTCTGCATTACCCCAAGCGACAGCAGGCTAATAGTGAGTAAAATGATTCTTTTCATGCGTGCGATTTTATAGGATTGCAGGGTTAAAATACCGTGCAAGGTACGAAAACTCTAGGAAGCTACACAAATTCTTGTTTTCCATTGCCCTTTTCAAACAGAAAAAATCGTAGAATATCGCATAAGCAACAACGCGGTTCACGGGTATGGAATGCACGCAATAGTAGGGCGTAGGGTCCGTTCGTCAAATTGCCTAAGGGGCGTTCCCCTGCAGCCGAACCCCTGCAAAAACCGCATAAACGATGCGGCGTGGGTGGCAGCCACTCGCGTTGCTCGGCGTCGCACCTACAGTGCTGCCCCTCTGCGATAATCAATTTGCGGTCTTCAGCAAACTGAAGCGCCTGATTAAAACTCATTTACCACCCATAAGAGGAACAGCCCCCAATAAAAACGCCAGACTTCAGCAGAGGTCTTGTAATAAGGGGGAATCGCCTACTCTGGGCCGTACCTTCGCCCTACCATCGCCCCACCTCCTCTAGTGCATGTTCGGATTTCGTAACGAAATCCGAGGATGAAGCGACGCAGGTAGGGCGATGGTAGGGCGAAGATAGGGCGATGGTACAGCGGAGGTGCAGGCGTAGCGGGGTACTAGGCGGGTGGTGGTTTGCGTGATGGGAGGCAGGGGTGCGTGGTCCCTCGCAGTGCGGTGAGAATGTAGGCAGGAAGGGGCATGATGGGTGAGGGCGCGGTGAACGGAACTCGCGGCGAGTATGACAGCGCCTAGGACGAGCGTATGCCACCCTTGATTCTCCTCGGCATGGCCGCCCCATGGGAAGAGACCTCTGCAAAAGTCCCCTATGGGTTCAATCTTTTAGGGGTCTTTCCCCTGCTTGCGGGTGGATAGGTTTTAACCAAGCGATTCATGCATAGTTTATATGTGATTTTTGTAGCGAGAATCACATGTCTATTATCAATTGGCGAGGTTCGCTATTGCGTTCTTGGTAGGGGAGGTGCCCAGCAATGCGAGTGCCTTCCCATCCTGGGCATCAACAGGAACGGAGTAGAGCCGGGTTGGAGAAAACTTGCGGGCGGCTTGCAGAAATATTCCGCCGCATCGGCAAGGGCATTGCTCTGCGCTATCACCCTACTTCCGTTGCCGCATGTTCGTGGTTAGAATGGCGAGTGAGGGCAAAACCGGGAAGTGGGATTTGCAATTTCTATTCGGGTTCATTAACTTTGCCGCACAGACTAGAGCGATTATCAATTAGAGAAAGGAGGTGGACTATGGCTTTCCATTCGCACATTGAGCACGAAGATCACCACCATCACGGGCATGACCACGAGTGCCATGAGCATGGGCATGGTGAAGGGGCAGCCCCCCAAGAGCATCACCACCACGAAGGGGAATGCTGCTGCTCGCATGCGGGGCATCACCACGGCCATCACCACGGCTATGCCGACGTTACAGGCACTAAGCTCCTGTGGACCTCTCTTCTCAATATTACGTTCACCATTATAGAGGTCGTGGGGGGGATTATCTCCAACAGCCTCTCGCTGCTCTCGGATGCGCTGCATAACCTGGCCGACTCCTCGGCTATCTTCTTGGCCTACATAGCCCACCTGGTGAGTAAGCGTAAGCCCGATGTGCGTAAGACCTTCGGCTACAAGCGGTTTGAGATCATAGCGGCCTTCATCAATGCGGTAATCCTCATAGGTATCTGTCTCTACCTCTTTGTGGAGGCCTACCGACGGTTTATGAACCCAGAGCCGATTAAGGGGCTGGTGATGCTGATAGTGGCCATTGCCGGGCTGTTGGCCAACCTCATTTCGGTCATTATACTCCACAGCCGCAAGGGGAGCAATCTGAATGTGCGGGCTGCCTACCTCCACCTCATGGGCGACACCCTCTCTTCGGTGGCTGTCATCCTCGGCGGGCTCTGTATCTGGCTGTGGAATGTGGTGTGGGTCGACCCGCTCATCACGGTGCTGGTGGGTATCTACATCATTTGGCATACTTGGGGCGTGCTGCGCGAGAGTACCGATATCCTTATGCAGGGTACGCCTCCGGGCCTGGATCTCAAGGGTGTAGCGGGTACCATAGAGGCGGTGCCCGGCGTGAAGGGGGTGCACCATATGCACGCTTGGCGGTTGAACGATGCGCAGATCCATCTAGAGGCGCATGTGGATTTGGAAGACGACCTACAACTTAGCCAGGCTGAGCGGCTGAGAGCCCATATCGCCGATCTGCTAAGGGATGGCTATGGAATAGCCCACATCACCCTGCAGATGGAGCATCACCCCGGGGCGTGCGAGCTCTCTGGAGGGTGCGACTGCCTGCCAGATAAGGGCGTATGCTGCTGATGGAACTAAAACCGCTAGGTCGCTTTTGCCCAGGTCTTGTTCCAGCCTAATATCCAGTCCATGCAGCTCTCCACCCCGGTAGCGTTGCCAGTTTTACCCAGAATCTCGCAGGCTGAGACTATAGTCGCGCTGGGTTCGTGCTTCGGGGTGGCAATGGGGCGTAGGCTGCAGAGGGCAGGGTTTGATGTGACGGGAGGGCAATTCGGAACGCTCTTCAACCCTGAGAGCATCAGGCTCACCATAGCGCGGGCACTGGATGGAATGGTGCCACCCCCACAGGAATTCAATGAGCACGATGGGCTATACGTACACACGGGTTACCACAGCATCCTTGCACGTGGCAGCGTAGAGGAGGCGCAAGAGGCTATTGAATTGGCAAACGCAGGGCTACGCGAGGCTTTGCAGCATGCCGAGTGGCTGGTGGTTACATTTGGCACGGCCTGGGTGTACCGCCTAGCCTCCAGAGGGGTAGTGGCCAACTGCCATCGGCTGCCTCCCTCCAGTTTCACCCGAGAGCTGCTCTCGCCTGAGGAGATGGTAGAAGGGTGGTGTACACTTGTAGGGCGGTTGCGGGAACTGAATCCTAAGCTGCGCATAATGCTCACGGTAAGCCCAGTACGCCACCTGCGCGATGGACTACGTGAGAATTCGGTGAGCAAAGGAGCACTGCACCTCGTGGTTCATAGGCTTACCACCACCCTCCCAGATCTCTACTACTTCCCTGCTTATGAGATACTTATCGATGAGCTGCGCGACTATAGGTTTTACGCTGAGGATATGGCGCATCCCTCCCCCCAGGCCGAGCAGATTGTGTGGGATCGGCTACAGGAGGCTTGGCTAACCCCTGCCGCTAGGGAGAATGCTAGGCGGATTGGAGATTTTTTCGCACTACTACACCATCGTCCGCGGGTACCAGGCAGCCCGGCAGATCGTACTGCGATTGCTCAGCTTACGGTGCAGCTGGAGGCTCTCAGGCGGGAGTTCCCCTCGGGGCAGTGGGACGAAGCGGAAAGGATGCTAGAGGCGCGGAAGGATGCGTGCCTATAGTCCACCATTAGGATTTTAGCGTATTGATGGGTGAATGTAAGTTGAAAGTTGAGCACCATTTTTAGCATTCTTAGCATCGGGAGAGCGCTCTTGCAAAAGGTTTCGCATGTGTGCCAAGTGCAGAGACGTTCTTTTTCTTTCATACGATAAAACCAGTTTAATCAGCCATTTACATTCATCGAAGACCGTAGCAATACGGCGTGCTGCGTCATGTAAACAGATTTTGCGATTGGCATCTAGGCACATACCATTTCTACCTGCCCAAACGTTTAAGAGTGTAGTACCAACAATCCAGACAATGAAACGGCAGATTTTCAAGTCAATCATCACCCTTGCATGTGGGGTAATGCTAACACAAGTAGCCATGAGTCAAGCTTTTGTACCGAAAGATGCTGAGATTGCGCTACCAGCCCGTAGTGCCAAGCTCGAGGCGAACGTAATGGATGTGTATGCTAAGCGGGCTTCTGCAGCAGGGGCAGACTTCAAGGGACAGGCACTGAGCCAGCAGCAGGTGGCCGACCTCCTGTGGTGCGCCTATGGGATGAACCGGAAAGATGTGGGCAAGCTCACCGCCCCCTCCACCATGAATAGCCAAGAGGCCACCCTATACGCCATATTCCCCTCGGGAGCCTACCGCTATGATAATGCGAACCACAAGCTAATACGGGTGGCCACCGCCGACCTTCGTAAGGAGGTAGCCTCCATGCAGAAGGACATGGCCGATGCTCCGCTTATGCTCCTCGTTGTGTGCCATCCCAACAAGATCCCTGTGCCACCTGCAAAGCAGAGGGAGTGCTGCCTTATCGATGCTGGCATCGTATCGCAGAACATCTCGCTCTATTGCGCTGCTGCGGGGCTGAAGAACCGTCCGCGGATCACCATGGATCAAGATGCGCTGCGCAAAGCTCTCGGGCTAGCGGCTGACGACATGCTGGTAATCAACCACCCGATAGCCCTGTAGGCTCTCAAATTCTCTGCAGTATAGGGCTGTGGGGCCGAAGTAGGCAGTCTGCCCAAGTAACCCGTGGGTGGACTGCCTTTTTGTATCATGCTACAATACTTACAATCAATTCACTAGCTAATACCATCCATGCCATACGGGTAAGCTCGGCGGCGAAATTCTGCGGTAGATTTTGCCAGTTCGGGAAAAGTTCCTACCTTTGCGGTCGGAATAGGGTCACCATTCCAGCTAGCGTGCGGGGTGGAGCAGTTGGTAGCTCATTGGGCTCATAACCCAAAGGTCGTAGGTTCGAGTCCTGCCCCCGCTACAGGGAAGGCGTAACGAAATTAAGCTTCGTTGCGCCTTTTTTATATACCTTTGCGGTACGCTTTGGATATAGCACGATTGAAACATTTGTACCCGGTGGGGCGTTATATCTACAGCGCGGATTATGGTGTGGGCTATGGGATGCCCATGCAGTTGCTCTGGTTAGTTCCGTTTTTCTCGAAAAAAGAAGCTGAATTATGAGACGTCTGTTGCTTGTTGCAATCCTTCTCGCAGGTTCGCTGTGCGCTATGGCGCAGTTCCACCTCGGGATACGCTCTGGCTTTAGCGCCCCGTACTACACGCATTACAGCGAGGGGAAGGATCTTAATGGGGTCAAGGTGGAATCTCGCTACTCCTCCAGCGCCATAGTGGGCATCCACGTGGGGGCCTTTGGGCTATACGAAGTGCCGATAGTCGATGAGTTTAGCCTTGAGGGTGAGGGGGGCGTGCAGTTCTCACGGCTTGGGGGCAGCGTGGCTGGGGTCACCACGAGCCACTACAACATGCAGTTCCCCATGCGTGCCAATGCCGTCTACCATCTCGGAGAGCTTGGCTCGGCAGGGCCAGCATCCATCTTGGCTAGCATTGGCCCGCAGATCGGCATAGGGCTCGGGGGCTCTATGAATCAGTATACAGTAGAGTGGGGCGAGGGAGGAATGAACCGTCTTAGTGTCGACCTCAGCTTCCACCTCGGCATGCGATTCTCACGCATCCCACTCCAGGGAACGGTATTCTACGAGCTAGGACTCACCAGCTATGGAGGCTCTAAGCACGAGTCGAACACGCTCAACAATGTGGGGATTTCTGTCGCCTACCTCTTCTTCTAGGTAGGGAAGGCAATGATAATCAACGGCGCGCAGTGCCGTACCTCAAATCAACAAATCCTGTGTAACAATGCGCAAACTCCTGTTTCTCATAGCATGTTTGGTTGCCAGCGTATACGCTTCGGCACAAGTCGCTTACGGCCCTGTGGCGGGAGCCTCTTTCGCCACCCAGAGCCGCTCCTTTGGCAAGAATGACAAGGTAATCTCGAGCATGGCGGTAGGGTATCACATTGGTGGTGAGCTGCTCGCGCACCTCCCTGTGGTTGGGCTGGAGATTGAGACCGACCTGCTTCTGCATCGCAAGGGAAGCCATTACACCGAGAATGGAGGCCCTGAATTTACCACTACCTACTACTACCTCGACCTGCCAATCAGGTTGAACTACGCGCTCGGGCTTTCGCGTACGAACCTATTCATCGGCATAGGCCCTACCTTCTCGTATGCCCTATCGGGTTCGCGGGAGAGAGAAAAGAATAAGGTGGAGGATATTCTCAACGATTATAACCAGCGCCACTGGGATATTGCAATAGGTGCACAGCTTGGCGTGCGTATTGTGGGCGTGCAGTTCAAGGTGTTCTATGACCTCGGGCTCATCAACATATCGCGTAACCCTCTGCATGAGGTGAGCAACCGCGTGCTTGGGCTACAGCTAGGGTATCTGTTCTAGCCCCTAGAGGCGTAAAAATGCAAGGGGAGAGGCCAGGTGTAATGCGCCTCTCCCCTTTTTTCGCATTTACGGAAGGCTGGCCTACATTATTCCCGAACTCTGCAACACACCGTTTAAACGGCACGGCGTGCCACCCTGTTTCTATGCTTTTTCAGCGTTCCCTTTCTCGTTCCAACACGTAGAGCCTACCGCCATGCTGCGCACCATTCACCTTGGGTTGGGGTCTAACATCGAGCCTCGTGCCAGCTACCTTGCAGAGGCTAGGCAGAGTATTGACTGTACGGTAGGGAGGGTAGTAGGCCAGTCGTCAGTCTACGAGAGCGAGCCGTGGGGATTCCAGTCCGAAACATGGTTTCTGAACCAGGTGCTAGTTTGCCAAACCGCGCTACCACTCCTCGAAGTGCTCCGTGCCACGCAGTCCATAGAGCGCCAGCTAGGGCGAACTGCCAAAACGAGCGGAATCTACCGTGCGAGAACTCTAGATATCGACATCCTCCTAGCAGGAAATGAACGGGTTGGCACACCAGAATTGCAGATTCCACACCCCCGCATTGCCACCCGTCGGTTCGTGCTTGCCCCTTTAGCAGAGCTAGATCCCAATGGGCGTGCCCCGGGGGTAACTGCCAGTTGGCGCGAACTCCTAGCGCGGTGTACCGATACTGGCGCGGTGCGGCTATACGCACGCTAGTGAAACCCCAGGAGAAGTTTCCTCTTTGCACGGAAAGCCCCATTAGCCCTTGGTTAGGCGTGGCATCCCCCGCCAGCGCAGGGTTCTATTAGCCTCCCTGTAGCGGTTTAGGAGCGCGAAAGGCAGCGTATTGCAAAAGAAAAATGGCGTGCAGGTTTGCCAGTTCAGAGAAAAGCCCTAACTTTGCGCCCCGATAGGCTATGCTGCATGCGGCAGCCGCTGGCCAGGTTGGTAATGCTAAATGGTAGCAGCAGTGGCAAAGGTAGATCTGATCAAAGTGGCCGAACAGGCCTTCGCGGGTGAGCCGAAAGAGTTCCCTGCATTCCAGAGTGGCGATACCATCACGGTGTCGTACAAGATTCGCGAAGGGAACAAAGAGCGAATCCAGCAGTACAAGGGCGTTGTAATCCAGATAAAAGGCGCCCAGGCCATGAAGATGGTCACAGTCCGCAAGATGTCGGGCAGCGTAGGGGTAGAACGTATTTTCCCCCTGCCTTCGCTCTTCATCGAGAAAATCGAGGTGAACAAGCTCGGGAAGGTGCGGCGGAATAGAATCTACTACCTCCGCGGCCTCACAGGCAAGAGGGCCAATATCAAGGAAAGGATAGTGCGTACCCAGCCCAAGGCAGAGTAAGAAAAAGCGCGAAGGGTATTGCCCATACCAGAAAAAGGTGTTACCTTTGCGGTGTGGGAACATGGGGCTCCGTAGCTTAACTAAATAGAGCACCTGACTACGGATCAGGAGGTTGCAGGTTTGAATCCCGCCGGAGTCACAGGGGAATGGCCAGAGGGTCGTTCCCCTTTTTTATTCCCCGTTGCGAGGGCCCTATTGCTCCAGGGGGTAGCGCCGCACGCCCCGCCTAGTTGCAAGTGCTGGAATACGCCCAGAGCACGGGTAATTTTGGGGAATTTACACCCCCGAGGGTTGATTTTCCAACGATTAGCACTACATTTGCGGTGGGGGTGTAGGCTGCCTCCAAGTGAAAAAATCACACTGTAATAGTTGTAAGATGGTACATTATAAGCAATTAGGCGTAACGTTGGCAATGGGTCTCGGGTTACTGCTCGGGGTAAACCAGGCAGAGGCCTGCACCAATTTTCTCATAACCAAGGGCGCTTCTGCCGACGGGAGCACCATGATAACCTACGCGGCAGATTCGCACCTGCTCTACGGAGAACTCTACTTCTGGCCCGCGGCTAAGTACCCCAAGGGCGCCCTCTACAAGGTTTACGAGTGGGACACGGGCAAGTACCTAGGCGAGATCCCCCAGGTAGAAAGCACCTACAGCGTGGTGGGCAACATGAATGAACACCAGCTGGCCATAGGCGAGACCACCTATGGCGGCAGGCACGAGCTGGCCGATAGCACAGGCATCATGGACTACGGCACTCTGATCTATGTGGCCCTGCAGCGTGCCAAAACCGCCCGCGAGGCAATACGCGTAATTACCGATTTGATGCGCGAGTACGGCTACGCTAGCAGTGGCGAGTCTTTCTCCATCTCAGACCCCAATGAAGTCTGGATTCTAGAGCTCATTGGCAAGGGAACGAAGATGGGTGTCGACAAGAAGAGCAACCAGCCTGTAAACACCCGCAAGGGCGCTGTATGGGTAGCCCGCCTGGTTCCCGACGGCTACGTTTGTGGGCATGCAAATCAAGCCCGTATCACCACCTTCCCCTTGGCCAATGGCAAGACCTCCATTACCGATAAGCAGATAAATAAGCTCAACGACCCCAAGGTAACCACCGTCTACAGCCACGATGTGATCTCCTTTGCCCGCGAGATGAACTACTTCAAGGGTAAGGATGCCGAATTCAGCTTCTCAGACACCTACGCCCCCGTAGATTTCGGCGCTGCCCGCTTCTGCGAAGTGCGGGTATGGAGCTTCTTCAGGACTCTAGTGCCCGGATTTATGGAAGAGTACCTCGACTACGCTATGGGGAAGAACCTTACCCACCGAATGCCGCTCTGGGTGAAGCCAGACCACAAGCTCACAGTGCACGAGGTGATGGATGCCATGCGCGACCACCTGGAAGATACCCCCCTAGATATGCGCAAGGACCCCGGCGCTGGCATGAGCGCCTGCCCCTACCGCTGGCGTCCCATGGTCTGGAAGTATAAGGGCAAGGAGTACGTGAATGAGCGCGCTACCGCCACCCAGCAGACCGGTTTTGTGTTCGTAGCCCAGAGCCGGAGCTGGCTCCCCGATCCCGTGGGCGGCATCCTCTGGTTCGGGGTAGACGATGCGGCATCCACGGTGTTCACCCCCATGTACTGCGGGCTGCAGAAGGTGCACCCCTCCTACGCCGTAGGCAATGGCGACATGCTTACCTATAGCAGCACCGCGGCTTTCTGGAAATTCAACAAGGTGACAAACTACTGCTACCTGCGGTATGACCTCATGCACCCCGATCTCCGGAAAGAGCAACTCCGACTAGAGAATCAGTACCTTGAGGGTACCAAAGAGATCGATGAAAAGGCCGCCGAACTCTACAAGACCGATCCTGAGAAGGCTCGGCAAATGGTGAGCGACTACAGCTACCAAATGGCCGAGAACACCGTGAATGCGTGGGATAAACTCTACGAATTCCTGCTGGTGAAATATATTGACGGCAATGTGAAGCAGGAGGAAAATGGTGTATTCCTCCGCTCAAAGGATAGCGACCGCATCCCCGCAAAGCCCAGTAATCCAGACTTCCCCGATTGGTGGAAAGAGGAGGTGATAAGGGCTACGGGCGACCGATTCCTGCACCTCTAGCATCTCCTGAGGCAACATCCACAAGGGCGATATGCACCGGCATATTAGGCTGGTGTGTATCGCCCTTCTTTACGAGCACGGTAGAATGAACATTCGGCTGGTATGCGTAGGTAAGACGTCCGCATCGTACCTACAGGCGGGCATTGCCCTTTATGCCGAACGGTTGCGTAGGTACAGCAAGTTCAGCCTTGTGGAGCTAGAAACCCCGGGTGCCTGGTCTCGTTTGCCCCCAGGAGAGCTGCTCCGTCGTGAGGGCGAGCTGCTGCTTAAGCATTCGCCCAGAGGGGGATGCGTCTACCGATTCGACGAGCGGGGCCAGAGCATCACATCCCCGGGGTTGGCCCGCCTAATCGATAGTCATGGCCTGCGGGGCGAGAGTTCGCTCGCGTTCCTCATTGGAGGGGCGTACGGATTCTCAGAGGAGGTGAAAGCAGAGCATCCGCATTCGCTCTCACTCTCCCCGCTCACATTTAACCATCAGATGGTGAGGCTTATAGCAGTAGAACAGATCTACAGAGCCTTCACCATCATCCGTGGGGAGCCCTACCATCATGGGTAGCATTCCGTGGCAGAATCCTAGAGCTGGGTTTGCCTGCCCAGGGTGGAATCCTCGTGGGAAACAGGGCAACGCTTGCAAAGCTAGAGCTTTCAGCATTCCTAGGAATCCGTATTTACCGCGGGGAATGGAGGAATTCGTAAAATAATCCAGTGCCATTTTTGGGAGATGGAGCAGTTATTAGATAGCCTGAATTCAACGCCAACAGCCCCCTCGTTCGACACCTTTATTGGGTATTGCGCCCGGGTGCTACGGGGCGGCGGAACATTGCTCTACCCTACCGATACCATCTGGGGGCTAGGGTGCGATGCCACGCAGCCCAGTGCCGTAGAGCGAATATACCGAATAAAGGGACGCCCAGAGGGTAAAAGCCTGCTGGTGCTGGTGGGCAGCCTACACATGCTGCGCAGCTACGTAGAAGAAATTCCAGAAGTTGCGCTCGAGCTGCTATCCAGCTATCCCACTCCGCTCACGGTGATCTACCCCAAGGCTAGGGGCATCGCCACGAATGCCACTGGGGCAGACGGTAGCATCGGCATCCGGCTAGTGCACCATCCCTTTTGCCAGGCATTGCTGGAGGCGCTTGGAAGGCCTTTAATCTCAACCTCTGCCAACCTCAGCGGAGCGCCATACGGGGGGAGTTTCCTCCAGATAGAGGATACGATAAAGCGGGAGGTAGACCTCATTGCGCCTCGGGATTTCGATACCACTTGCGGTGTAGGCAAGCCCTCGGCCATCTGCAAGGTGAACGGTACCGCCCTGGAGTGGATACGCAAGTAGTCCTCTCGGCGGGCGGCAGCAGGGCACTGAGGGCATCCCCGTTGAGGTGTGCACCCCTCATACACGCGCTGCAAGGAGGGAGCTTGGGCGGTATTGCAGAGTGATTTACCTGGCGAATTTGGTAGGAATGAAAAAAGCCGTTACCTTTGCACCTCGGAAGTAGGGAAATTACACATACAGGAGATCGAGATGTACGTAGTAGTAGAGATAGCAGGGCAGCAGTTCAAAGTTCAGCAAGACCAGCGGATTTACGTTCACCGGTTGGCTGGCACTGTAGGCGATGCGGTGGAGTTTAACCAAGTGCTCCTCGTAGATCATGACAACGCCGTTACCGTGGGTACGCCTACGGTGTCTGGCGCTGTGGTTAAGGCCAAGATCCTCGACCACGTGAAAGGAGACAAGGTTATAGTATTCAAGAAGAAACGCCGTAAGGGCTACAAGGTGAAACGTGGCCACCGGCAGTGTTTCACCCAGATAGATATTAGCGAAATAGTAGCCTAGTTCCTCCTCTTCCGCGCGGTGGTGGGGAGGCGGTCATAAACCCCAGCAGCTAGCAAGAGCACCCCCGTCTGGAGCAGAGTCTCCGGGTGCCACCAAGGCCTAAGAGGCAGAACCAAAGTGAATTCAAGCAGTAGGAGGTAGATACAATGGCGCATAAGAAAGGTGTCGGTAGCTCGCGTAACGGGCGCGATTCACATAGCAAACGATTGGGCGTAAAGCTTTTCGGAGGTCAATTCGCCAAGGCAGGGAATATCCTGGTTCGGCAGCGGGGTACGGTGCATAACCCCGGGCTGAATGTGGGCATAGGGCGCGACCACACACTGTTCGCGTTGGTAGACGGGCACGTGCAGTTTGCCAAGCGTTTTGGCGGCAAGAGCTACGTGTCGGTGATCCCTGTACCGGTAGAAGCTGCAACGCCCGCTGAGGCCGCAGCGCCCGCCGAATCGTAAGCCTTTACGGTATTCCACTCATTCCACAGGCGTGGTACGACTGCTGAGCGGTAGTGCCACGCCTGCGCTATTTATGGCGGTGAACCCCCATCCCTTTGGATGCGAGCGAGGTATAGATCGCTACGCGTGTTCCCATTGCGGCGATGGCCCGTTGCTTTTCGCCACAGTGGATCTTGAATCGGGAGAAAGCTTTTGACCCTAGGGTTCGGTAATGGAACGGCGTGCCGGGTTGCGCGTTGTTTTTCCTTGCCCTTCCCATTAAACTCACAGTATCGAAACGCGCGCCAATGCTGCGTATCGCGCCAGTTCAAGGGGCATATTCAGCGTTCCCGTGCGTTCAGAGCATCCCACCATCGTTAGTCTACCGAGTATTTCTAGAAATTGAGTTCCTAATCCTAAGGAGTTCCGTAGCACGATGCTTACCCTAAAGCGTATCAAGCAGAACAGCCAGGCGGTGGTAGAAGCCCTGGCACGTAAGGGGGTGGAAGCCCGCGAGGCAATAGCCCAAGTAGTAGACCTAGACCAGGCACGGCGCGCATTGCAGGCCGAGGCCGATACCCTTCAGGCCAATATCAACCAGGCCTCCAAGGAGATCGGTTCGCTCATGAGGCAGGGGCAGCAGCAGGCCGCAGAGCAGCTGAAAACCAATGTGGCCGCCTTTAAAGAGAAGGTGAAAGCCGCCACCGAGCGTATGGGGCAGATAGACCGTGAGCTTTCAGACATCCTCGTCCAGCTCCCCAACCTGCCGCATGAATCGGTACCCGATGGGCGTACCGCCGATGACAACCTTGTGGTGCGCACAGAGGGCGAACTCCCCGAACCTTCATCCAGCCGACTGCCCCACTGGGAAGTAGCCTCGCGCCTAGGTATCATCAACTTCGAACTCGGCGTAAAGATTACCGGTAGCGGATTCCCGCTCTACCTAGGGGCCGGCGCCAAGCTCGAGCGGAGCCTTATCAACTTCTTCCTAGAAGAGAATGCCAAGGCGGGCTACCAGGAGGTGATGCCCCCAATAATGGTGAATGCCGACAGCGCCTACGCCACCGGGCAGCTCCCCGACAAAGAGGGGCAGATGTACCACGTGCCCCAGGATGGTTTCTACCTAGTGCCCACGGCCGAGGTCCCCCTCACCAACATCTACCGCGATGCCATACTGGAGGAACGAGAACTGCCAGTGCGCATCACGGCCTACACCCCCTGCTTCCGGCGCGAAGCCGGCTCCTACGGCAAGGACGTCCGTGGGCTCAATCGCCTGCACCAGTTTGACAAGGTAGAGATTGTGTGCATCGAGACCCCCGAGCGCTCGTACGACAGGCTCGAGGAGATGGTGCAGCACGTGGAACTGCTACTGCAGAAGCTCGAGTTACCCTACCGTGTGCTTAAGCTCTGCGCTGGCGATATGAGCTTTACCTCTGCCCTCACCTACGATCTGGAGGTCTACTCCGCAGGGCAAGACCGCTGGCTAGAGGTAAGCTCCGTGAGCAACTTTGAGGATTACCAGGCCAATCGGCTCCAGCTCCGCTACCGTAGCGAAGCCGAAAAGCGCAATGCGCTAGCCCATACCCTGAATGGGAGTTCACTCGCCCTCCCCCGCGTGGTGGCAGCCCTCCTGGAGAACCACCAGACCCCCCATGGCGTGCGAATTCCCAAGGCCCTGCAACCCTGGATGGGCGTAGAGGAGCTACGGTGGAAGTAATACGCAGGTAACTCCCATGCCGACCCTGGAGATTGTAAATCCTGAAACCCTTAAAGGGGGGCGTCGCATCATGGGCATCGACCCCGGGACGCAGGTCATGGGGTACGGTGTGGTGCAGGAAGATGCGCAGCGACAGCTCCACCTGGTGGTAGCGGGTGCCGTAAGCCTCGTGAAGGTGGGCGATCCCTACCAGCGCCTGTGCGAGATCTACCATACCGTGCAGGAGCTCACCAGACGCTTCAGCCCTGGGGAGGTCGCTATAGAGGCCCCCTTTTTCGGCAAGAACGCCCAAAGCATGCTGAAACTTGGCCGTGCGCAGGGGGTGGCCATTGCCGCCATCATCGGAGCGGGGTATCCGATATTTGAGTACGCGCCCCGCCGTATTAAGCAGGCCATAACGGGCAAAGGTGCTGCCACCAAGGAGCAGGTGGCTTACCTGCTGCAGCAGATCTTCGCAGGGCAACCGTTGGAGGATCTGCGCTATCAGGATGCTACCGATGGCCTCGCGGTGGCCGTGTGCCATGCGCTGCAGAGTTCCACACCAGCCTCGGGGCGTGGCGGTAGCTGGGAGACTTTCGCCCGGCAGAACCCCGATAGGGTGAAATAGCCGTTGCGTGAAGCTGCGCGAGGGGGGTGTGCCATTATGGCATACCCCCCTCGCGCGTATAAAGCGACCACGGCAAAAGCCCCGAGACCTCTGCAAAGCCTACCCGAACGGCACGGCGCGCTGCATCGCTACGGTCTTCAATAGATGTAAACGATTGAAAATTTTTTCTTAATCATTCAGCTACATTTAGCAGAGGGCGTAACGATATGGGGGACCGTATCGTCCGTAAGATTCTACCTCCCCATTCCTATAGCTCCCGCCCTCTGCTACTACCAAACCGGCAGGTCAGACTGTTCGTTTGCGCTGGGTTGCCCTCTTTTGCCCTCTTGGCGGCATCCACAGGCGCAGAATCAGGTCTGAAGCACGGGGGTGAAAATGGGGGAATGATGGGGTCATGGCATGACATCCTCTACACCTTCGCCCTACCATCGCCCTACCTCCTCTAGTGCATGTTCGGATTTCGTTACGAAATCCGAACATGCACTAGAGGAGGTAGGGCGATGGTAGGGCGAAGAATGGGTGTAGACCCCTCTTCCTGTTCTGGTATGGGGCCTCTGCACAAGTCCAGTACAGGTTCAATCTTTCAGCGGGTTCTTTCCCTGTATTGCGGGTAAATAGTTCTGAATCAAACGATCCAGTTTATTGAAGGCTGTAGATTAATTAAGGATATTTACACAAAAGTTTGACCATCAAACAGTTGAGGTGATACCTGGGGTTCTACAGTAGGTCCCGAGCAGTAGGGGCGGTGCCGAACAATGCGAGAGCCCGCCTATTCATGCAGGTGCCTCACTGCCTGTACCGTGTCGTTTATGCGAGTTTTGCAGAGGTCTTGGTATTCCAATTCTTGCGCCATCTGAAGGGAGTGGGAAAGTTCTGCTCTCTGGGCATCACCGCGTTCGTTGGGGAGAAATCCCTTGCCGCTGTGAATAGTATTTTCTACCTTTGCGGAGTTTAGTCGATTTCGGGTTCTAACCCAAAAATCCCAGACCATGACGCAGACACTCAGGCTCGAGGGGCATTCATCCACCACCGAGGTGTACCTACAGGGCAAACTGGAAGAGGTGGGAAAGCTGGTGCCGCAAGGCGCGCAGCCCATAGTGATTACCGACCGCGAGGTGTGGGCGCAGTTCAAAGACCGCATGCCTACGGATTGGCCTGTGTACCAGGTAGTGCCAGGCGAGGTGAGCAAGAGCCTCCGTACAGCCTCTAACCTGTATAGGTATCTGCAGGAGCAGCGGGCAGACCGGAGC
>JABCOB020000001.1 GCA_013333835.2 Bacteroidia bacterium | reverse complement strand
GGTACGGCGGAATACGGGGGAATGGGCGGGGGCATACAGGATTGCACGGTTTGCGCATATGGTGGGGGCGTGCGTTAGTAGCGACGTGGCGTGCCGCGTCGCGATTAAGGATGCCGCATTGCGATTAATAATCGCTGCGTCCGATCGATGAATCCGCTTCGCAATTAATAACCACCGCGTTGATTGAATTGGTTTTGCGGGGTGCTTTTCAGCGGATTGTCTAGCTACAGGTCGGGAAAAAGTGCTATCTTGTGGCGCATTTTTTGGAAGGTTATCCTTAAAACTCTATTGCAGATGAAAAAATTGGTCTTGATTGTACTGCTGGGATTTTGGCTGCCGTTGGCTATGTTTGCGCAGCGCACGGTGCAGCTCGGTGGGCACGTTTTCGTTCCTGAGCAGAATTTGGCAGACGGGAATGCTGGTAGCAGGGGGCACGTCTTGCGGGATCTTGAGTATCTTGGACAACCTGTGAACGGCTATAGGAATGCGTTGGTACAGCTCCGTGAACTCCCAACACAAGCAGAGAGGGATGCCCTGGCACGCCAAGGGGTAGAGCTGGGCGACTACGTGGGGGGCAACGCCTACTGGGCGTTGGTGCGTGCAGATTGCGACCCGCTCCGCTTACGCAGCGGCCTACTCACTTCCCTGGTCGCCGTTCGCCCTGAGTGGAAGCTGGCGATCCCCCTTGCCGCTGGTAGCGACGTGGCGTGCCGCGTTGCGAACAACGCTGCGGGCGCACTCAGCCAGCTTCCAGCCCATGCACGGGTAGGGACAGATCGGGTGAAGGTTGTAGTTCGCTATGCCTCAAACGCCACGCCCCAGCTGGTATCTGGGGTACTGGGGCAGCTCGGCGCTAGCGGGGTTGAAGTGGAAGAGAACTTCAGGGCTGGCTATGCAGAGCTCCCGATTGCCGAGCTCCACAGGCTGGCTACATACCCGTGGGTGCTGGAGGTTGGTTTGCAGCCCATGCCCAGAGAACTGCATAATAGGGAGGGGCGTATTATTGGCAGGGCCTCAGTGCTAAGTAATTCAGCATTGTTGGGCGGTAGGGGACTGCAGGGGAAGGGCGTGCGGATTGGGCTCTGGGATGCGAGCGTGCCGAGCCATGTGGACTTTGGGCGACGGGTGCATGCCCAGGAGTATGAGAGCTATGATAAGCATGGCTCACACGTGCTGGGCACGGTGCTGGGCGCGGGATTGGTGAATCCTGATGGGCGGGGTACGGCGCCTAAAGCTGAGGCTTGGACCTACAATTTTGGCACTGGACGTAATGGGCTCGACGAGGCGCACGAGATGGCGCAAGCGCGCGAGCGTTTCGGCATTACGCTTACCCAGAATTCGTATGGTATTGCGCTCTACCGTATTTGCCGTCAGCTGCAGGAGGTGGACTACAGCGAGTTTGACCTAAGCCTCGATATGGTAGCCCAACAGCATCCAGAGCTTACGCACGTTTTCTCGGCGGGGAACGATCAGCAGTCATGCGCTCCTGAGATTGCTGAGCTTTCAGGCAAAGCAGGCTATGGCACGGGGTCTACGCGCGCCAAGAATGTGATGCTAGTGGGCGCAGTGGATGGATGGGGGCAGATGACGAACTTCAGCAGCTGGGGTCCGCAGGATGACGGGCGCCTGGCTCCCACGGTTTGCGCCAAGGGGAAGGGGGTACTTAGCACCATACCAGAGAATAGCTACGGGGTAGATGAGGGCACCAGCATGGCGGCGCCGAGCGTTACGGGGCATGCGGCCTTGCTGAGTGAGCGCTACGCCCAGCTGAATGGTGGGGCAGAGATGCCGTCTGCGCTGGTGCGAGCCTTCATAGCGAATACCGCCACCGATGCTGGCAGGCCAGGCCCAGATTTCCAGTATGGCTACGGTATAGTGAATGCTGAGCGGGCGGTGGAGGCTCTAGAGCAGGGATGGTACACCACGGGCGAGGCAGAGGTGAAGGGAAGCTATACCCATACCGTGAAGATTCCTAAGGGCAGCACGGGGGTAAGGGTGATGCTGGCATGGACAGATCCTGCGGTACCCAAGGCCTATCGCTATGGGGAATCTGTGCTGGTGAATAACCTCGACCTCAGCCTAAAGGCCGGCGCGGCAAACTACCTTCCCTGGGTGTGCAATCCGCATCGCGACCACCTAGAGGATCCAGCATCACGTGGGGTGGATGCGCTGAACAATATGGAGCAGGTAACCCTGAATGCCCAAGAACTGGCAGGGGTACAGGAGCTTACGATAACCGTAGCAGGGACTACGGTGGCCACTGGCAAGCAGCCTTACGCTTTAGTATGGTATTTTGAGCGGGATGAAGCTCGCCTAATTGCGCCGGCCGATGGGCAGCTCTGCACTCCAGGTGCTACCACGCTAGTTGCAGTGGAGAATATGGTAGCGCCCTACGTGGTGGAGCTCTCGTATGACAGGGGCGTGAACTGGCAGCCCTACGAGAAGGTGATTGGCGAGCGTGGGCAGCTGCTCCCCTACTTCCCGGTTCGTTTTCCGTGGGATGTGCCATCAACTGATAGGGCCCTAGTGAGGGTAATAGATAGCAGGGGGCGTGTGGCGAAGAGCGCGCATCCATTCACGGTGGCACCCCAGGTAACGGGGCTTAAGCTCCAGCAGGGTGAGTGTGGCGCTGAGGGTTGGCGGCTTAGCTGGAAGAAGGACGATGGGGTTCAGCTGGGCTACGTGGTGCTGCTGGCGAATCCTGATGGTGGGGCGGAGTTCGAGATTATAGGGGAAACGACCCCCGAAACTACAGAATTCGCCATTCCGGCCGATAAGCTCAAAGGGATAGAACGCCCGGTGCTGAGCGTGGCTGTAAAGCTCGGCGATGGTGTCTACGGGAAACGGGCGCTGGGAATAGTCCCCAGCTACTCTGTGCCTACCCAGCTAGATCCCACAGCATTGCCCTTTGTTGAAACTTTCACCACTACACCCTCTCGCTACTTCAGGATAGAGGAGGGCGAGAGCATCTACCATCGCTGGATATACAAGACGGCGGGCGACCTCCCGGCAGGCTCTAACCTGCTGGCATTGATATGTGATGGCACCAATGAGGATTTTGATAGGGATGACTACTTCTCGGCTCAGAATGCTGATAATATCGCCCGCCTGCGGATGTGCGACCTAGATCTAACGGCATTTCCTGCTGGCGAGAGGGTGCTACTCCATATTACAGGGGGTTTGACCTCTGGCGATACCTACGATGCTACGGCTGCCCACATTCGGGTGAAGGGAGGGCCAGACGGCACAACCCTCCTAGCCGACACCCGGGGGGTACGCGAGCAGCTGGGCGCTACCTATGACCAGGAGTGGGTGTATGAACTGGAGGTGGGCAAGAAGCATCAGCTGGTGATAGAATTCGCCGCCCCAAACAACGGGTCGAACCTCTCGATAGGCAAGATCGCCATAGAGCGTCCTGTGCAGGCACCCCAAGTGCATCTGCTACTGGTGAGAGCGCCAGAGGACGCCCCGCAGCTGGGTGTAGAGACCTTTCGTCTACTGGTAGAGAATAAGAGCGCAGTAGAGCTTAAGGATCTGATGATAAAGGCCTTCTGTAGGAATAAATGGGTAAATTACAGCAAGGTAACCCTGAAACCCATGGAGGGTAAAATGGTGGAGGTGGAGATGGATCTTAGCACTGCTAAGGCTGAGGGAGAGATCATCCCCATTCGTTTTACCTGCGAGGTCGATCCGCTACGCCCAGAGGCCAATGGAGAGGAGGAGTACGAGGTCTACAATATGGGCGATATAGTCTTGATGCCGAAAACGGGGTTCGTGAGCTATGGCGGGCGGAGTATCCCCGTAGATCCTAAGGTAACCCACATAGTGAAGGAACGAGTTCTGTTCACTGACAACGGAGGACTGCTCCGTCCCTATGGCACAGGGCAGCTCTCCACCGTAAAATTTCTCCCCAGCGACCCGAGCATGAAGATTCGGGTACGTTTCACCAAGTTCAGCACGGTAGAGACCAAGGGGATTCTACAGGTGTTCACCACCCAAGTGACCGATGAGCTCAACACGGCGGGGCTGCGCTATAGGGCCTACCTCACCGGCGAGGCTGTGGGGGCTAATGACCCCTCGGTAGCCTACGTGTCTGAGGCTGAGGATGGGGGGGTAACACTGCACTTCCAGTCGGCCAGTAGCGAGGTGGCGGCCGGCTGGGAGGCTGTGGTAGACATGGTGACAGGGCAGAATCCACTAGCATTGACAGGGGCTAGGGCTGCGCTTCAGGGTAACGACACCGAGGGCGCCGTGCCTGTGGAGGTGAAGATCCTCAACCGCTGGGCAACATCCATGAGCAATGTTACCGTTGGGCTGCGGCGTGAATTCAGCGAGATACTCGAGGAGGTGAATCCCGGCGAGCATTGGTATCCTCTACGGGGCAAGGTTACTATACCAGCGGCAAAGCCCCGCAAAATAGAGGCTTACGTGGAGGGCGATGATACCGATGCGAGCGACAATACGCAGCAGTCCTACGCGATATATGACCGGTACTGTATACCCGAGCAGCTGCCCGTGGCAGATTCGCTCTACATTGCGAGCGTTACGGCATTCGGTAAATCGCTATCGTTCAACGGTGTTAAGACCGGGCAGATGGCGTATGTCCTTCAAACCCCGGTGGAACTCTACAAAGGGGAGGGGAAGGCTGAGGTAGAGATTGCGGTGAAGAATAGGATTCCTGCGGGCTATAGCATCTCCCTCTGGGTTGATTGGGACAACGATGGGCAGTTTGCCGATGGGGAACGGCAGACCGTTGAACTCTCCGAAGGAACAAAGGGTTCGGGGCTCTTCACCTACGACCTCAATCCGCTCAAGGGTGGTCTTCGCCGCGCAAGGGTAAAGGTGGGGCCGACAGCCTCGGTAGCCTCCCCCTGCGAGAGCCTAGAGAATGGCGATGCGCTGGACTTTGCCCTAGAGCTGAGAAATGGTCTCTTCACGGGGCATGGCGACTTGGCGCTGAGCGACCTGAACATCGGTACGACGGGGAGGAATCTGAGTGCCGAGCAACCGATAGAGTTCACCCTGACCAATCGCTCCAACACCGCCTTCGATGGTGTGGCTAAGGTTCGTGTGCTGGTAGACGATAAGCCCGCCCTAGAGGAAGAGCTGGACTGTGGCGGCGAGGGGAAGCTTGCTCCCTACATAGGTGAGCGGAAGTTTACCCTGGTGGCGAAAGCTGACCTTAGCCAGGTGGGAATGCACATAGTGAGGGTAGAGCTGCAGGATAATCCCGTTCAGGGCAACAATGTGCTGGCCGATACGGTCTACTGCATTGTGCCAGAGCAGGGGGGATTCTACGCCATAGAGACCAAGAGCCTGGAGGCGCAAGGCGAACAGGTGGAGGTGAACTGGGTGGGTAAGCTCCTGGATGCTCCAGAGTGCAAGGAGTGGACTATGGAACTGGTATTCAAGGCAGAGGGGCCACAGTTC